>JAGHCC010000428.1 GCA_021160685.1 Desulfobulbaceae bacterium
CTCCACTGCCGGCCTGGTCAAGATAGCGGTGACTTTCGGCAATGACTCCGGGATGAAGGGAAAGGGCCAGATAGTCGTTTGAAGAAAAATCAAGAAGTGCTTTCCCGGTTTCGGCAAGATTGATGCGGCCGTCGGTTGCACGGATGACCGGTGTCAAGCGTCGAAATTGGCCGGCCTGTTTCTGTTTGCTTAACCAGGAAGAGAAGATGTCCATATCGTAACCGTTCACCGGGGCACCAATTTTACGGCAACCACAGTCTTGTAAGCGTTTACCAGTGCCTTAGATTTGTCGCTTACCTGTTCGTTCGGAGTCTGCGCTTACCTGGGCCTTGACAGACACCGCTTCGCTGTTATAGCCCCTCTATGCTTCAAGGCCCAGGTAAGCGAGGTACGAGACTTCGAACGGACGAAGATGAGGTGCTGGTGAACGTTTACTCCATATTTTTTTGATGTCTTGGACAAAAGCAAGATCTTTTTCAGGAGAGCGGCCGCGCTTGGTGAGGTAGCCGCCGATCATCATGCCGTCAGCCCCGGCCAGAAAGGCCGAGCTTAAAAAGTCAGCCAACGCGGTTTCCCGGCCGGCAGCAAGGCGCAAAGGGATATCCGGTAAAATGAGGCGAAAGAGGGCGATGGTGCGGAGAATATCCTTCACGGCCAAGGGAGTATGATCGGCCATGGGAGTCCCGGGCAGGGGAATAAGAATATTGAGTACGGCAGAGTCAATGTCATATTCTTTCAAAGTCAGAGCCAGGGAAATTCGGTCCTCTTCGGACTCGCCCAGGCCGATAATACCGCCGCTGCAGATCTCAAGCCCTACCAGCCGGGCAGCCTTGATGGTGTCCAGCCGATCCTGGAAGCTGTGGGATGAACAGATTTTCGGGAAAAATTCTCTGGAGCTTTCCAGGTTATGGTGATAGCGGGCAAGACCCGACTCCTTCAGTCTTTTGAAATCTTCAGTCTTCAGGATACCCAGAGAAGCGCAGATTTTGATACCCACCTCATCCCGGATGGCTGTAATGGTCTCAATGACCCTGCTGAGATCTTTTCCATGTAATCCCCGGCCGCTGGTGACGATGGAAAAATGATTGGCGCCGTTTTCTTTTGCTTTTCGGGCATCCGTGACGATTTCTTCAGTGTCTTTCAGCGGGTAAACAGGGGTATTTGTCCGGTAATGGGATGATTGGGTGCAGAATCGGCAATCTTCACTGCATCTGCCGGATTTGGCGTTCATTATAGAGCAGAGAGAAAAAGAGTTGCTGCGGTGGGCGAGTTTGGTCTTCAGTCCTTCTGTCATGAGTTGCCGGCATGACATGGAGCGCAGAATGGCTATTTGTGCTTGAGAAAAAAACATTTTATTTTTTAAAGCCGAAAATGCCACCCTTGGTGTTGGGGGCAGAGGCGACTTTCGAACCCGTGGACCTTGATCCCCTTTTTCTGCTTTTTGTTTTAACGGTCTTCTGTTCCAGTTTGAGGGTTGTTACTGGTTTGCCTCCCGAAGCTTCTCGGAATATCTGGTAAAATTGAGCCCCCTCTTTAAAATAACTTTTTCGGGTCAACCAGCGGGGCCATTTCCCGGTTTTGTACAGACTGGCAAAAAGAGAGAGGTTGGCCAGTAAACCGGCAATGTGTTCCTTGTCGGCACGCTTGATATTGAGATGGGGCAGATTTTTGTCAAGGGCTGTCTTGATGTCCCTTGACATTGCATAGGCCTCCTTGCCGGTAATTTTTTCCCGCATGAGCGGGAAGGTGTGCTGGGCCCAGGGAATCAGGAGCAGGGCGAGCAGAAGGTGGTCGGGTATTTTATATCCCTCTTTCTGCAGTCGATCCATGACCCCAAAGAGAGAGAGCAGTAAAGAGGTTTTTTCATTTTCTCTACTGCTGATAATATTTTCATAAAAAGGGAAGATGACAAAGAAGAGGCCGCTGTCAATGGCAAGGCGAGCCCATGCCTGAATGGAAGTGCCATGGAGATCTTTGAAAAGTTCATCCCTGATACGGGATACGGGACAGACTTTCAGGGTTTCCCGGTGATCGACAATGGCCTGCCAGGTTTTTTCTTCAATGGTAAAACCGGTGCGTGAGGCATGGCGAAGGGCTCGCATCATTCGCACCGGATCTCTGGTGATGCGGCGGTCCGCGTCGCCGACAATGCGGACAATACGGTTGTTGAGGTCGGCAACACCACCGACATAGTCGATGATGGTAAAATTTTCGACTTCGTAAAACAGGGCGTTGATGGTCAGGTCACGCCGAAAGGCATCATCCGCCAAGCTGCCGAATGTGTTGTTGGCGGCCAGAACTTTATCCTTACCGTTAATATCAAATTCGCTTCGGCAGCGGAAAGTGGAGACCTCAATAATTTTATTTCCATGAAAAAAGACCTGCACCAAACGGAATCTGCGGCCGATTGTTCGACTATTACGAAACAGCTTGCGCAGTTGGCCGGGTCGGGCATTGGTGCTGATGTCAAAGTCCTTCGGAGTTTTATTGAGATACAGATCTCGCACGCCACCACCGACCAGACAAGCTGTAAAGCCCGCATCACGCAAACGGTACAGCACCTTAAGCGCCTCGCGGTCAAGGTTGCTTCTGGAGATGGGGTGATCTTTGCGGGGGATAATCAGTGGTTCCGGATAATCGGGTGATTGAATTTTGCTGGACAGTTTTTTGCCTCAAAAGGTTTGTAGGCGTTCACCGGCACGAATTTGGGGCGCCCCGTAGGAGGTAAGCACCCTACAAAACAGGGCATAGACCGACTCCGAGTGCCCTTGGGGTGCACTGATAAACGCTAACAGGATGGTGGTTTCTGTAAAAAGGTTTTTTGATCACGGACCGGCTGGATATCTATTTTTTCTGCTCCCGTGATGCTTGCAACCGGTGATCCGGAGAGTTTTCAGGTAAGCATTCACAAGCACCTCATCTTCGTCCATTTTGGCCTGCTTACATAACACCAGTATGCTGCGCAAGCCCAAATGAACGAATATAAGGCACTGGTAAACGCTTACGGCTATATAATAATTTACCGAAATCAGTGCTCCTGGTGAACGGTTACATTTTCAGGTTGCGGCCGGTTCTTTGTAAACAGATTCAGCTTCACTGACAAATTGCCTGAAAACTTCTTTGACTGATAAAATTGTATCTATTTTATACACATTTTCGCCGCTGAAAAATAACCCTTCTTCATAGTCGCCATTACGGGCGGCACGCAGATGTTCACTGATACAGTAGTGATGGTCACATTTTTTCAGACATTTATATTTGCATTCCTTGGCCTTGGTATCCTCTCCTCTGGCAAGTTTTTGGACAAAGGGAGTGCTGATGGCCCGGCCCGGCAAGCCAACCGGCGACGAGATGAGAACAACGTCCTCTTTTTTGGCCTCAAGGAGGGTCTGCTTGAAACGATCGGAAACGTCACACTCCTTGGTCAGGATAAAGCGGGTGGCGATCTGGACGGCGTCGGCGCCATACTTGTCCATCATTTCGCCCATCTCAAAGCCATTGGTAATCCCACCCGCTGCGATGAGGGGGACTTTTTTAACCACCTTTCTGACTTCCGGAAATAACTCGCGCAGAGAAATGTCCGTACCCAGATGACCACCGGCTTCTTTTGCCTCAACAACAATCGCGGCAGCGCCCAGCTTTTCAGCCAGTCTGGCAAAGGCCGGCGAGGAAACAATCATCACAATCGGGGTGTTGGTTTCTTTGCCGATTTTGAAAATATCCCGTGAAAAACCGGCTCCGGTGACAATCATGTCGACTCCGGCCTCAATGGAACCAAGTACCAGTTTGTCAAAATTTTTCATGGCAAACATGATATTGACGGCAATAACCCCTTTGGTCATGCTTTTGGCTTTCCGTATGTCCGCCTGCAACTCTTCAAGCGGAAGGGCAGAACCGCCGATTGTGCCGATTCCACCACACTCCGCCACAGGAGCGGATAGAGCCGAAGTGGAGACTCGAATCGACATCCCGCCCTGAACAAGAGGAATCGGGGCCGTAAATGGTCCAATTTTAAGAGGAGGTAATTTCATCCTTCGGATACTCCGTTATCGATCTTCAACCTAAATTAATAAAGTGCTGCTGAAGAGTTACTCTTTTAATGTAACTGTTCAGATAATTTAGGCTCAAAAAACGTGAAGCACTGAATTTATTTAGTGCAAAAAATATTAATCAAGCCTTTAATTAAAACATTTTTGCTGAGAAATGTCTTCTGATAATGTAAAATCATTATTTTTACGCCTTAAAAAAACGATTGTGACAAAAAAATGATATGAAAATTCATCCGAAGCTGATCGGTTTTGACATTGACGGCGTGGTGGCGGACACCATGGAAGCCTTTATCCGCCTGGCGGCTGAAGATTACGGCGTGTCTGTCTTGCCGGAGGACATTACCCGTTTTCAGGTGGAGAAATGTCTTGATGTCGATTTGAATATGATTAATGAAATTTTTGATCGTCTGCTTTTTGAGCCTGAAAAAAGTGGTTTAATGCCAATGGATTATGCGCCGGCCGTGCTGGAGGAGTTTTCCCGATACGGTCCGTTAACCTTTATTACGGCCCGTCCCCATCGTGATCCCATTGCTGCCTGGCTGAAGGCAACCCTTGGCCATGAAGTTTTTAAAAAAGTAAGGCTGGTTGCCACTGGTGAGCATGACGGTAAGGTTGATTATGTCAGGGAGATGGATTTGCAATATTTTGTTGATGACCGGGCGCAGACCTGTCGGCAGCTCGCCGATGCAGGGATCAGCCCCATTGTCTTTCATCAGCCCTGGAATGCCGGTCGCCACGAACTGCAAATCGTTGATAACTGGCTTTCTATCCGGGAGTTATGCTTTATTTAGTTAAATTGGTTTAATTTGTTGAGTTAGTTTTTCAACCAGTTTAACCAGTTTAACTAATCCAACTAATTCAACTAATCAAACCAACATGAACTGTCCTCATTGTCATCAAGAAATTAAGGTATATAAAAATCCTGTACCCACCGTTGATATTATTATTGAAGTTCCAGGCGGTATCGTCCTGATTGACAGAAAAAATCCTCCTTTGGGGTGGGCCATCCCGGGAGGTTTTGTCGATTACGGAGAAACCTTGGAGCAGGCGGCGGTGCGTGAAGCGTTTGAAGAAACTCGCCTGAATGTGGAGCTGGTTGAGCAGATGCATACCTATTCCGATCCGCAGCGCGATCCGCGCCAACATACCATCTCCACGGTTTTTATCGCCAGGGCCGCTGGAACGCCCGTTGGCGCGGATGACGCGAGACAGGCGCGGGTGTTTACGCGTGTCAATCTGCCCCCCCTTGTTTTCGATCATGCAGGAATTCTTGCCGATTATTTTTCACTTCGAGATAGAAAATAACAGGTTAAGCGTAGTGTCCCATCTTTCAGAATGTACAGAATAATAATAATTACGGCAAATTACTGGTGGATTTCTGCTTTTTTGTAAATATGTTGAGAAGAGATGTTGAAAAAGTTGAATTTGCTCCTTTTCTCTGGTATATAAACTCGATTACTAATTGGAAGGAGGACAAAGTTTAATGGGAAACAATGAAACAGAAATTAAAAATGACAGATTTGACTCTGTCGAAGAAGGTGCAAGCTTTGCTGAGCTGTTTGCGGCTGAAGATCTTACTGTCGCGAATGTAGGAGAAGTCGTAGCCGGAACAATCATTGGTTTAAGCAATGATTATGCAGTGGTGGATATCGGCGACAAGTCGGAAAGTGAAATTTCACTCAGTGAGTTTAAGAACGAAGGCGAAGATGTCGAGCTTAAGGTTGGTGATGTTTTCGATGTCTTAGTTGAAAAACGCGAGGCTGAAGGCGGTCTGCGTTTGTCGCGTGAAAAGGCGATAGGAATCAAGGTCTGGGAGGATATTGCCAGAATCGAGGAAGAGGACGGCACGATCCAGGGTCGGATTGACAGTCGAGTCAAGGGAGGTATGTCCGTTGATATCGGTGTTCCGGCTTTTTTGCCTTATTCTCAGATCGATTTACGGCCAGTCAAGGATCTGGATGGTTTAATCAGTCAGTTTTTTGACTTTAAAATTTTAAAATACAACCGCAGGCGTAATAATGTGGTTATCTCTCGTCGAGCCATTCTTGAGGAAGCGAGAAATAAGCTGCGTGAAAAAATGCGTGAAACCCTGGAAGAAGGGGCGGTTATCAAGGGTGCTATTACCAATATAACGGACTATGGTATTTTCATTGATCTGGGCGGCCTGGACGGCCTCTGCCATATCACTGATCTTTCCTGGGGCCGGGTCTCCCATCCATCCAAGCTGTTTAAGGTTGGAGAGGAAATCGAGGTTAAGGTTCTGAAATATGACAAGGAGACCGATAAGGTGTCCCTTGGCGTCAAACAGCTTAAGTCCGATCCCTGGACCACCGTGGAAGAACGGTATCCAGTGGGTTCCAAAACTGTGGGCCGCGTGGTCAGCATCACCGATTATGGTGTGTTTGCCGAACTTGAAGAGGGTGTCGAGGGACTGATTCATGTCTCCGAGATGTCCTGGTCCAAGAAGATCCGCCATCCATCCAAGATTGTTACGGTCGGCGATGAGACTGAGATTGCCATATTAAATATTGATGTTGATGCCAAACGGATTTCTCTCGGCATGAAGCAGCTGCAGCCTAATCCCTGGGATCTGGCTGTGGATAATTATCCAGTTGGCTCTATTATTGAAGGTAAGATTAAGAATATTACCGATTTCGGTATTTTTATCGGTATCGAGGAAGGTATAGACGGTTTGATTCATGTGTCCGATCTTTCCTGGACCGAGCGGATCAAACATCCTTCCGAGAAATATTCCAAGAATGAGGTGATTCAGGCCGTTGTTCTCAAGATTGACAAGGAAAACGAGCGGTTCTCCCTGGGCGTCAAACAGCTGGAGCCGGATCCCTGGCAGGCTGCTGCCAGCAATTACCCCACAGGTACTATGATCGAGGGCACCATCACCAACGTGACCGATTTTGGGGTTTTTGTTCAGCTGGAAGAGGGAATCGAGGGACTGGTTCATGTTTCCGAGATCAGCCGCGAAAAGGTCAAGACCCCGATTGGCATGTTTAACGTGGGTGATACCCTGAAAGCCATGATCATCAACGTGTCTGCCGAAGACCGCAAGATTGGACTGTCACTTAAGGCCCTGGAAGAGGGTGGTGATGCAGGGGCTACACCTGAAGAATATGCAAAGAAGGTTCAGAATTCCGGACCTTCCACCTTTGGAGACCTGCTCAAAGCAGCTGCCGGCTCCGAGGAGGAAGAGGGCGACAAGTAGTCTGCTGTTTTTTGGTGATGAAC
>JAGHCC010000198.1 GCA_021160685.1 Desulfobulbaceae bacterium
CCTTCACTTTAGAACCACTGGCAAGACGCTGCAGCAGAGGCAGTACAAAACCGGCTGTTTTACCGGTGCCGGTCTGGGCCGCAGCCATGACATCCTTGCCGGAGAGAACGGCAGGGATTGCCTTGATCTGGATCGGAAAAGGAGTGGAATAGCCCTTTTCATTAAGAGCACGAAGAATGGGATCGGAGAGTCCGAGGGAAGAAAATGACATATCAGAAGATTTCCAAAAATTGAGCCTCCGCCTCGGTGGTGCCGATCAGGATGAGTTCATCGTGCTTTTGAAGCTGGGTGGCCGGATCAGGGCTGACGTTCTGTTTCCCATGCGTATTTATGGCAATAACGGTGCATTCGGTCTGCTCTCTGATATTGCTTTTGATCAGAGATTTTCCGATGAGGGCTGAGGGTACCGGCCTGCTGAAAATATTAAGACCCTCGGTGAACATGGAAAGTTCGTTGGGTCTGAGGAAATTCAAGATACTGTTTGCGCCCAGGGAGGCGCCCGACATAACCAGATCCGCGCCGGCCCTATATAGTTTGGACACTGTTCTTTCTTCGACAGCCCTGCTGATAATCTCGATATTGGGGCGCAGCTGACGACAATAAAAAGTGAGATAGATGTTCATGGCATCATGGTGGGTGGTGATCAATACCGCACGGGCGTCTTCTATGCCTGCGCTGTGAAGGGTGTTGATGTCGGCTGCATCCCCCTGAACATGATTTCCCCTGGATTTTTTTACAATCGAAGGATTTTTTTCAACAATGGTATAGCTAATGTGATGCTCTGCAAGCGTTTCTGCGGCTGTTTGGCCGACGCGGCCTCCGCCCAGTATCAAAACCGGCGCATCACCGGTATGTGATGTGCAGGCTATGCTGAACAGCTCGTCGAATTTTTTTAATTGTTCCTCCGATCCGGCCAGCACAAGAACCATGGATGATGTAATAACCGTCTCCGGCAGGGGAGCGACAAATTTTCCTCGTTCCCAGAGGCCGACAACCGTTAGTCCGGTCGTCTCCCGCAGTCGGGTCGTTATGAGAGTTTTACCTTCAAATGGAGTTCCGACAGCAGGGATATCGGCGATAAGAAGGCGCCCAAAATTGCCGAGAACGCTTGCACCTATGTATATCCCCGGAGTTCTCCTGGCCAAGCCCTGACCCAGCATTTTCGTAAATTCAAAAACATGCGAGTTTTCGGAGAATTCAAGAATGTCGATGGAGTGCTCGTTTTCGGCATTGGTGACAATGGGTATTTTATCGGTCAGTTCTCTGATCGTGAAGGCAATGGAGGTGTTTGTCAGGTCGTCATTGGTGGCGACAACAAGTGCGGCTTTGTGCAGGCGAAGTCGTTCATAGGTCTCCGGGGCGTCATAATCGCCCACCACCACATCGTACCCCTGATCATGGAGATCCTGCGCCTTGTGCAGATCAGGTACGATAAGGACATACTGGTAATTATATTTTTTCAGTTTTTTGATCAGGTTTGTTGTGACCGGATCAAGATTGGTGATGATTATATGACCTGTGGTATCCTCAGGTAATTCCCTTGGGGTTTGAGCTTTTTGTTGCGCTTCAAGCCAGGGTTCGTAAAAAAATTGCACAAAGGTGAAGGGAAGAAGAATTAATAAAAAAAGCACCCCGGAGAGGAGAACTATCAGGGTGAAAAACAAGCCAAGATCGGTATGGAAGGTGATGTCGCCAAAGCCGAGGGTGGACATGACAGTGAGCGACCAGTAAAAACCGGTGATCCAACTAAAATCCCTGCCTTCATGCTGCATGAGGATGTGGAAAAGAAAGCTGTAAAGGCAGACGATGCCTGTAAGAAAAACAAAAAATTTAGACAGGGCAATAAAATTTCTTTTCGTCCTCTTATTTTGCAGAAAATAGATAAAAACGGGAAAAGATTTCATGTTTGACCTGTTTTGCGCACCTGGGTAACAAAACTAAAAAAGGATTTAAAACTGATTTGCCTTAAGTCCTTGAATATACTTGGTAGCGGGGAGAGGATCCGAACCTCTGACCTTCGGGTTATGAGTTTGTTCGTGTGATAATGTAATTATTGCCGATATATCGAGTTGTTACTGTTAATTCAGTGAGTTGCTGTTGCTTTACGATTCATTCAATATAGTCAATATGCTCAACAGATTCAACCAATACTGATCCAGGAAATCTTGATGATTACGAGGATTGTCTGCGGGGGTTCCCGGCATTACTTTTCAAGGCTTATTCACAAACGAATTCTACAGCCTCCTCAAGGTTGCCAAGATGCTTGACGATTGAGAGAAAACCACTTATTTCAAGGACTTCAAGAATCTGGTCATTTGCTTTGCATAATGCCATTTTACCATTTTTTTGTTTGAGCAGTTTCGCTGTGACAAGTATGACACGGAGTCCGGCGCTGGAAACATAATCAGTCCGACCAAGGTCGAAGACAATTTTTTGTTCCCCATCCTGAATCTTTTCCGTAATCTTTTCTGCGACCTCCGGCGAATTATTTGTATCCAATCTTTTTCTGGGGATAACAACCAAACAATTGTTCATTTCAGTAAATAAGGTTTCCATATAACTCCTAATATAATTAATGGCTGAATTGTAGTCTAAGTTCTGCAGTTGTTCCTTGAGTAGAGCTGCTTACTTTATCTGCTAAATGACGAATCATGGTCCCGGATATTTGGGCCATAGCTGTGTCTAAAGCTGAATCATCATCGCTTTCGAGGAGTGCGGTTAAATCCGGGCTCTGATCATCATTCAAAGGAAAGGCACGGCCTGTGTAATAAAGGAAAATAACCAATTTCATTTCATCAAATTTTGCTTTTAATTCTATAGGCCCACCCTTAAACATTTTTTCTGCATGAAGCGTTTCAAGGGCCTCGCCAATGGCAATCCCCGCCTTATTGATGATGTCTCTTCTTGCTCCCCAGTCAGCACCTTTTTCCTCTAAAAACTTTGTCGCAGCAAGGGATGCATTGTATCCCTTTATCTGCACCGATGCCGTCTGGGAAACACCAATTTTGAAAATCTGATTTAATATAACAGCCGTTAAAATACCCATGGTCAGCGCTGACCCAAAAACAGGCTGCATACTTTCTTTAACCCCGGATGCCAGTTCCGGCAGGGATAATAATGACATCCCCACAGTAAGGCTTAAGCCTATCATAAATTGACGACGACTATTCATCAATTTTGAAAGAATAAGCTCCATGCCGATAACCATCATATATCCCGCTGTGTATATGATTAATGCCCCGACAACAGGCAGCGGGATCAAGGTCAGCAATGAAGCAACCTGAGGTAAAAATGAGAGAACAAGCAGGATGATTCCGGCAGTAATCCCTACAATGCGAGCTGCCACACCAGTGACGGCAACCAAGCCTATATTTGCCGAAGATGTACCGGAAGGGAGCGTTGCCGTTATTCCATTCAGGAACATTCCGATTCCATGGCAGGTAACGGTTCTTCCGGCCATAGACATATCAGGCTTCGTCCATTTGGCATTGGTAATTTTGTCAATAGCCACGGCACTGCCGATACTGTGCACGGCAGTAACGCAGCCTATGATGACCTGGGGGATTGCCGCAGCTATTATAAATTGCGGAGTTGGGATTTTAAATGCTCCAAAAGGTAGAGCCATCATTGGTTCAGCCAGAACCTTTTGCATTTCCGCCATACCGAATTTACCCATGAAAATGGCAACAACCGTTCCTGCTCCTATACCGACGGCAACTGCAAAGACCCTGATTTTTCCAGGCGACCAGACAGCCATGAGAACAATGCCCCCCAGGGTAGCGGCTGCAACAGGAATAGACGCAAAATCCATAAGGCCATCGTGAAACCCGGTAAACCGTGTCACTCCCCCTTCAACCAGGCTCAATCCTAAAAGTAACAGTAAAACTCCGGTTATCTCTGCCGGGAAGAGTGATTGGAGTTTTGGCAGTAAGCGCGAGAGAAAAATAACAACGAGAGAGGAGATGAGTATCCCCCCGGCGGCAGCACCGAGTCCAAAGGTGTTGGC
>JAGHCC010000164.1 GCA_021160685.1 Desulfobulbaceae bacterium
AGATAATCCATATGAGTAGCATAATCCCTTTCGCCCCGGATCATATGCTCCCAATAACGGCGTTGCCAGATGCCACGTTCACCTTTTCGTTGCCTCACTCTTGAACGTCGTTCCGTCTTTGGCATTTCTTTCGAGAACAATGTCTTAACCAGCCGCATGCGTTTAGCATAATCATCATCACCTTGCGGTAAGGTCCAGATGCAATGCATGTGATCAGGTAACACCACCCAACCATCAATATGAAATGGATGACGTACTCGAACACGCCTCACGACATCACGTAATACATCAATCTGCCAGACAAGCAGTTGATTCTGGTAACGCTCAAGCAAATTTACCGTAAAAAAGTAACAACCACCTTCAATACGATTTCGTCGATAATCCGGCATGGTTTGTTGAATCCTGTTACATCGATATTTCCATTCACATACGGCGGATTACGCTTCGCTAATCCGCCCTACGCGGGCTGCCTGCCAACAGATTAACCTTGCCACAACCAATCCCTTTTTATATTCTGTGCGAGATTTGGCTGTCAAGTTGGATTAGGTGGACCAGACAGGCAATAAAAAAACATAAAATAAATCTGTCCCCATTTTCCCCATTGATCGCTAAATAAAAAAAGGAGATAACACATGGAAGCATTCGGCAATGAAACGAAGAAACATTTTAGCTTGAAAGATGCAGTGGAATTTAAGAAAGATTTTTTTAATCGTAAACGCCTCTTTGAAACTTCAGACATGCATTTCAATGTTTATTGTATTGGGCCGGGACAAGAAAATCCGCTTCATTGTCACCCGAACTCCGATGAAATTCTCTACTTTGTTGAGGGCGAGGGTGATTGTGCTGTTGGTGAGGAAACCTATGCTGTCAAAGCCGGGGATCTTATTTTAGTTCCCAAGAACGCTCCTCATTCAATCCACAATTTGGATGAGCATAAAAAAATGGTATGCATTCTTGCGCAGTCACCGCTTCCTTGTGAACATGTTGCTGTCTCTAAATGACACCCCATTATCCCGGAATCACTCACTGGAATCAAAATTTATTCATGTCCAAAGAGAGCAGGCTTGAAACCGACAGGCACTAGTAATTATAAATATTTTCAAAAGGTTATTGACTGCCAGTATGCCTGTCAGGTACACACCTCTGGGCCAAAATGATGTTTGCGTAGGCTACAAGTTTGAAAACAGAAAAAGAAACCAGACAAGATATCATCGACAAAAAACTGTTTCAAGCGGGGTGGAATGTTAATGATCGCACCCAGGTTATTGAAGAATTTGAAATCGAAGTCGAACCTCGCAACGAAACTCGTGAGCCTCCTTCGCCCTATCACAATCTCCAGTTCAGCGATTACGTTCTCTTGGGTAAAGATGCCAAGCCTCTTGCTGTCGTAGAAGCCAAGAAAACCTGTAAAGATGCAGCATTAGGCCGTGAACAGGCCAAACAGTATTGTATTAACATTCAGAAGCAAAAAGGAGGTGAGCTCCCTTTCTGTTTTTATTCCAATGGCCTCGATACATATTTTTGGGATCTGGACAACTATCCACCGCGTAAAATAGTTGGCTTTCCCACCCGTGATGATCTTGAGCGGTTCCAATATATTCGTCGGAATCGCAAGCCACTGACGCAAAAATTGATCAATACCTCCATTGCAGGGCGTGACTATCAGATCTGTGCGATTCGAGCCGTACTGGAAGCCATTGAGGCCGAAGGCTACGACTTAACTTTCAACCGTTACAAGGAAGAGGTATTCGAGGAGATAGAATACGAAGCACCCACCGTAATTTTGGATGCATTGCTCAAAGCTGAAGTGGGCGATATGAGTGAAAAAGAACTGGCCGGGGTGCAAAGCGGTATAGTTCGGGAATTGCTGGAACTGCGGGGGATGATCGGGTGAGTCACGAAATTGAACACTCCAGAGGTGAATTGCTCGTCTACCAGACCGATGATGGTAAGATAAGGCTTGATGTTCGTTTACAGGATGAAACCGTCTGGCTCACGCAGGCACATATGGCAGAGCTGTTTCAGGTAAAACCGCAGAACATCACCATGCACCTGAAAAATATCTATGCAGAAGGGGAATTGGTGGAAGTGGCAACTTGTAAGGAATGCTTACAAGTTCAAATGGAGGGCAATCGCCAAGTTGAGCGGCAGAGGAAATTCTACAATCTTGACGCCATTCTTTCCGTTGGCTACCGGGTTCAGTCCCGGGTCGCCACCCGTTTCCGCATCTGGGTCACCCAGCGGTTGAGGGAGTATATTGTTAAGGGCTTCACCATGGATGATGAGCGGCTCAAAGAGGCAGGTAACAGCCGCTACTTTGAAGAGCTGTTGGCCCGTATCCGTGATATCCGTTCCTCGGAAAAGGTCTTCTGGCGCAAGGTGCTGGATATCTATGCCACCAGCAGTGACTACGATCCAAGCGCTGAAAACTCCAAGATGTTTTTCAAACAGGTGCAGAATCAGATGCACTGGGCTGCCCATGGCCACACCGCCGCCGAATTGATTTACCAACGTGCTGATTCCGATCAGCCTGATATGGGTGTGACCAACTATTCTGGCAATAAGTTGCTGAAACGCGATGTGGAAGTGGCCAAGAACTACCTGAATAAAGAGGAGTTGAACATTCTCAATCGCGTGGTGACTGCCTACCTTGAGGTTGCAGAATTACAGGCCTTGAATCGAACCCCCATGACCATGCAGGACTGGATCGAGCGCTTACAACAGTTCCTTACTATGACCGGTCGAGAGCTGCTGACCCATGTTGGAACAATTAGTCATGATAAAGCCATGGGTAGAGCCCATAAAGAGTATGAGAAGTTTCGTTTGAGGCGACTGGAAGAACCCACTGAGGTGGAGAAACATTTCATTGAAGCGGAACAAGAGTTGAAGCAAATTGTGAAGGAGCGTGAGCGGGGTAGTGCGAATGAGTAATCACGAGATACACAGAAAAATTTATGAACTGGCGGTGGTACAGCATGGCATGATATGGGGTGTGCCACGATGAAAATCGAAAAGTTGTCCAACTTGTGCGATATCGTTATTGGTCGTACCCCTGCTCGAAAAGAAAGAAAATATTGGGGGAAAGGAAGTAAATGGGTGTCCATTTCGGATCTAAAGTCAAAAAATATTTGTGAGACAAAAGAAGAGATAACCTCGGAAGAGATGAAACCGGTTGAGCCCACTGTCCCTGAAAAAGATGCCCAAACAACCATTATCTTACCTGCCTGATGATCTCGATAGCCTGAACAGCACCGAGGGCCGTAAAGTCATAATGAATCAGTGGCTAGATTCCTACCTTGAATAACTGGATGGGATTCCATTCTCTGCCGAGCACTTTATGGAGATTGCCCAGGAAAGAGTGTGGGAGCTCATTGAAGATGATGCGCCTGAGTTAGGTACGGCGGCGTATGACCAGCTCAAGAAGTGGCTCTTTCTTTCATTGGAAAGTGGTCGCCTTGTACAGGCTTATGACTTAGCCTTTTTTTGATTCGCGAGCAAAATAAGAATATAAGGACCAAAACGATCTTTATAGCAAATAAATGAAAAATAATGTCACGGATTCATGAAAAGCCTGTTAAACAAAGCAGATTCCAGTACTCAATAGAAATAATTCTTGTGAATAAAAATCTCAACATGCAGAGGCAATTATGACTCCTGAAGAAATGCGGGAAAAGGCGATGGATCTTTTCAAAAAACGTTTCCACTGAAGCCAGGCGATTCTGGCCGTGGGCCTGGAAAAAATAAACAAATATGACGAGAATGTGATCAAAGCAGTTGGAGCCTTTGGTGGTGGAATTGCCAGCTCCGGTGCTGTCTGCGGAACGCTTCTTGGAGCAATCGCGGCGGTCTCGTCTCTACACAGTAGAGGCAATTTAGGGGAAAAAGAAAATCCTCGTGTCTGGGGAGTCAGCCACAAACTGATCAAGCAATTTAATCAATTGGCAGAACCATACGGCGGGACAGATTGTAAGGATATCGCCCGTATAAACTGGTCAAACCACGACGAGGTAAAAAACTATTATTCCAACCCGGAGAGCACACGAAAAGATTGTGTTCAACTCGTTGGTGATTTCGCTTTCGCTCTCGGTAAAATCCTGGAAAAAGAAATGGCAAGACAGTAAAGACGTAATTATTTAGCGTAGGCTGGAAATTACCTTCCCTGAAGCCTCTTTTTCCAATGGGACTTTTCCAGAGAGCGAAAATTATTTTTCTGGTTAAAAAAACACGTATGGATATTTCGGTGTCTCAACTGTTTCAAGATGATCGCTAACAATAAGTGGCATGGTTTCTTTGCCGATCTGGTACAGGCCACCCTTGCCCGTCACCCGAATCCACTGTCCCGGTTCCAGCTCCAGTTCACCGGAATAACGAACAAGAACGCCCACGGGAATGGCGTCGGCGGCACAGCAGTTAATAAAAAAACGAAAGGCATAAAGGGTCTGTGGCGGCAGTCGTTCATCACGGGTGACCATTCCCAGCACCTCAATTTTTTCCCCCTCATAGTTCTGCGGATTTCTCATGAGCTGCATCAAGCTCGGTTTTTTCGGTTCCTGATGTCTTTTTTCATATTCCTGACCCATTTTAAGCAGCTCTTGAAACAGGTCACCATCCGTCTCATCAATCCTGTCCTGCTCCACCTTCTCCAGAGCGCCACGGTATCCGCCGATAAAACGTTTCTGAAAGGCATCAATGCCGAGATGACCGGTTGAGGCCAGGGGGAAATAGAAAAAGGGCAGCAGGAGAATCCCTGTCTGGATGAGGAGCGTTATTCGTTTTTTTCTTGACGAGGTTTTTTTTTTCTTTTTGTCCGTAATTGTCTCGAAAAGCATCAATGCCGCAGCCAGCAGGCCGCAGATGATAAGCCATTTCAGAGAGGGGTTCAAAAACTGCTGTAAACGGCTGCCCTGATCACTTTCCCCCAGAAGAAAGGTATACAGCATGGCCCAGCCGAAAAGAACGACACAGCGCATTCCACGCTCTAAATCGATCATGTTCACACACCACCCCCAAATTCAAGAAGGAGCATGAGCAAAGCCACGCAGGAAAAGGTCAGGATGGACAAAGTGATGATGACCTTTCTGGGGAAAACAGTCAGGTACATGAGGACCAGTTTGATATCAAGCATGGGGCCCAGCACCATGAAGGCCAGTTGCGCTGAACCGGGCAGAACATTGCGAAAGCTTGCGGCGATAAAGGCATCAGCCTCGCTGCAGAGATTCAGAATGATGGCCAGGGCCATCATCAGCAGAATGGCAAGCCAGGGAGTAGCGGCCAGACTTTGAAAGGTGTTGATGCTGATCATGGACCGCAGAAAAGAAGCGATAAAGCAGCCAATGACCAGATAGCGGCCCACCTCGAAGAAATCATCCCGGCCATAACGCACCGCCAGTCTGATTTTTCCCGTAAATGTCACGGCCTGTTCCAAGGCATGGCCGCAGGAGCAGCATCCTGCACCTTGCTCTGTCCGGGTCAGGAGAAGGCCGCTTTGCCGGTCAAAGAGCAATCCCATGACAAATGCCACCGTTACAGCAACAATGTAGCCGCAGACCAGACGCATTAAAACCATATGCCAGTCATACTGGTAGGCCACTGCCGTGGAACCGGCGACAATGGTATTCACGACAGGACCGCCGAGAAGATAGGCAATGGCAGCGGAAAAGGGCATTCCCTTGCCGAGCAGCCTGCGAACCAC
>JAGHCC010000397.1 GCA_021160685.1 Desulfobulbaceae bacterium
AAAAGGTGTTTCAAGATCAATATCCAGGGTGGCTTTGAACAGCGCCTTCATTAACCCTTCGGCAACGGCGTAGATATCTTCTTCATCTACAAAAGAAAGCTCCATGTCCACCTGGGTGAATTCCGGCTGCCTGTCAGCCCGCAGATCCTCATCCCGGAAACATTTAACAATCTGATAATAGCGGTCCATGCCCGCCACCATCAAAATTTGTTTAAAAAGCTGGGGCGATTGGGGCAGGGCGTAAAACTTGCCTGCATTGACCCGACTGGGAACCAAGTAGTCCCTGGCCCCTTCCGGGGTGGAACGGGTCAGTACCGGGGTCTCAATCTCCAAAAAATTTTCCTGGTCAAGATAAGTGCGCATGGCCTGACAGGCCTTGTGCCGCATAATCAGATTATCTGCCATGCCCGGTCGCCGCAGATCAAGATAGCGGTATTTGAGCCGAAGATTCTCGGAAACCTCAACGTCCTCATCCAGGGGAAAGGGAGGGGTCTTGCTCTTGTTTAAAATGCGCAGCTCACTGACTATAATCTCGATGGCCCCGGTTTTGAGCTTTTCGTTGCGCATTCCTTCAGGGCGTTCCATTACGGTTCCACGCACCGCCAGGACCCATTCGCTCCGCAAATCATGGGCTTTGGCATGGACTTCAGCATTAATTTCCGGATTAAAAACAACCTGTGTCAGGCCCCAGCGGTCACGCAGGTCAATAAAAATAACACCGCCGTGATCACGCCGTCTGAGCACCCAGCCCATCAAGGTAACTTCTTTGTTCAGATCCTGAATTTCAAGATCATTACAAGAATGACTCCGTTTGAGTTTTCCCATGGATTCCATTCTGTATGACTCCTTTTTTATATTGATCCGGTTGGTCTTACTGGTCTTGCTGGTCCGGTTGATGCCGACCAATGAGACCAGTGGGACTAACCAGACCAATCAGACTAATATTTTTTTTATCATTGTACTCCAGGCGGATGAATCTCCGCCCAGCTCAACGTTTTGTTGCTCACGGTTCTCCATGTTGCGGAGAATTCCTTCACCCTTTTCAAGTTCATCCTCGCCCATGATCAAGGCGTAACGGGCCTTCATGCGGCCCGCCTGTTTCATCTGATTTTTCAGACTGCGGCCCTGATGATCCATGGCGGCCCGCAGTCCTCTCATGCGCAGCGCGTTAACCATGACAAAAGCCCTGGCCAGGGCCTCATCTCCCAGGGCGGCAATAAAACAATCGACTTGCGGCTCCTCGCTGGATAACCCTTCATGTTCCAGAAGCAGGGCCAACCGCTCCACGCCGAGGGCAAAGCCGATCCCCGGCACATCAGGGCCGCCAAGCTGTTTGACCAGTCCATCATAACGTCCCCCGGCTCCCACCGCGCTCTGGGCACCCAGATTATCAGTCAGAAGTTCAAAGGTGGTCCTGGTATAGTAATCCAGCCCCCTGACCATGAATGAATTCACGGAATAGGGGACGTTTAACAGATCAAGATTTTTTTTGACAGACGAAAAATGTTCCGCGCAGTCCGGACAAAGATGATCGAGGATTGACGGGGCGTTTTCATACTGTTCCCGGCAGTGCTGACTCTTGCAGTCAAGGACGCGCAAAGGATTGGTCAGCCGCCGCCGCTGACAGTCCAGGCAAAGCTTGTCCGCTCTCTTCTCAAGAAAATCAAGCAGGGCCTGGTTGAATTCGGGCCGACATTTCGGGCAGCCCAGAGAGTTGATTTCAAGACTTACGGACAGGCCGAGTTCCTTTAAAATAAGCCAGGCCATTCCCATGACCTCGGCATCCACCATGGGATGATTCGTCCCGAGTACCTCGACGCTCATCTGGTGAAACTGGCGCAACCGCCCCTTCTGGGGCCGTTCATGCCGGAACATGGGGCCGATGGTAAAAAGACGCTGGATCGGTTTTTTGACATGGAGGGCATGCTCCACGTAAGCCCTCAGAACCGGGGCCGTACCCTCGGGCCGCATGGTCAGCGAGGAGCCGTTGCGGTCGGCAAAGGTGTACATCTCCTTTTCAACGATATCGGTGGTCTCGCCGATGGAACGCTGGAAAAGTTTTGTCTTTTCCAGGATCGGTACTTTGATCTCGAAAAAGCCGAAACGGTGAAAGATGTCCCTGCCCGTCTGCTCGATCCGCTGCCAGGTCTCCACTGTACCGGGCAAGATATCCTTGAAGCCCTTTAAGGCCTTAACACTCACAATCTCTTCTCCTAATTAAAATGACGACGAAAAACATAAAAATTTAGCGTAGTTCAAGGGAAAAGTCAAGGAACAGTCTCTTTGCCACTTTATCAATTTCATGGTACTAATTCGCTAACCTAATGAGAAAAAAGGCCGGATCGGTGGGTTCCACTAAAGAAGATCGGCGTGATCGGTCTTGGTACAGCGGTCCATAACCACCCTGAGCCCATGGAGGCGAGCCTTGTCAGCGGCTTCATTATTAATGATCCCTTCCTGCATCCAGACAGCTTTGGCCTTGATTCTGATGGCCTCGTCCACCCAGGGAGGAACATCTTCCGAGCGGCGGAAAATATTGACAAGATCAACTGCCACGGGAATTGAAGAGAGATTTGGATAACAGGTCTGTCCCAGAATTTGTGATTGACCGGGATTGACAGGAATAATGGTGTAGCCGGCTTCAAGAAGATAACTTGCAACCTGATGGCTCGGCCGTTTGCTCTTAGGCGAAAGTCCCACCACGGCGATGGTCTTGCAGGTGGTGAGAATTTCTCTGATTTCGTTAAAGTCGACAAGCATGGTTTTCTTGAAGGTTGAGTGATAAGTTAAGTCAAAAAGAATTAAGCCATGAAATCCTGGAAAAAACATTGAATATTTATATTTTTTGCTGAATTTTTTCCCGAAAAACGTTTTGCAAATAGAAGCAACGGATCATCGAGGTGTTAATATGTGTCAAATGAGTGTCTATCTGGAAGAAGAAGACCGCGAGAAATTAATTCTGGAGAATGCCACCCTGCTTGAGGTGACGGAAAAGGGGGCCACCGTGACCACCCTGTTCGAGGAACCGAAAACCGTGGCCGGGGCCCAAGTGAAAAAAATTGATTTTCTGGCCGGAACCGTCATCCTGACCACAAAAAATCCGTAAATATTCGGCTAGCACCCCAATTTCGTCCGATTCGCCTTACTCACATATGACTAATATAGCTCGCAAGGCGACTTGAACGAACTTGAGGCAGACACCGCTTTGCTGTTATCTAAACATTTACAGACCGAGTTTTTCTAACCTTTTTCACCAAGCCGAATACTTACAAAAAATCCTGGAGAATGAGATGAGTGACAAAACCGAACTGGAAAAATTACGAATTTTGCTGCCCCACTGGATTGAACACAGCCACAGCCACCAGGAAGAATTCAGAAAATGGGCAACGGTGGCTAAAGATGAGGGCAAGGCCGACGTGGCTGATCTCATTGAAAAGGCGATTTCAGCCATGAACGAGGCAAACAACGCCCTGGAAAAAGGCCTGGACAGCCTGGGAGGCAAAGTGGAGGGACACCATCATCACCATCACCATCATTAAAAATTCGTAACAGTTCCCCATAGGTTAAAATTCTTGGGGAAAATTCGGTACCGTAAGAGTTTACCAGTGCCCCAGATGTGTACAAGCAGGACGGAGAACTATAGTACCCCTATGTGAGCCGGCCTGATCGTGCACATCTGGGGTGCTGGTGAACTCTTACAAAAATTCAGCTATTTATAATGCTGGCTTAATGCATCGCGATCAAGCTGGCTGGCCTCAAAAACAGGATGAGCCTCCACCAGCCAGTATTGATCAGGATTCTCCATGATTTTTTCCTTGAGGGCTGCAGACAGCCAGTGGGAATCCTCAATCAAGTTAAAAAAACAGCTATCGATGCCGAAAAAGCCGTCAAGCAGATGGGCAATGGTATGCAGAGTTTTACTTTGGTAGCCCTGCTCAAGGTTCTTGATATCGTCAAGATGATTAACTCCACATTCTGTTAATTCATTAATAAAACCGGCAACAACCCGTCGGTTTTCCAGGATGGAGGCTTCAAGATCGGGCCAGAATTTTTTCATCTCCGCTGACATGATGTGCTCTTCAACAATATGAATCCGATCATATTTGACCAGGGTCGTCTGATCCAGAAAGCGGAGAACATGACTGCGGGCCGCCCGGCCGTCACTGCCGCCGGTCAAAAAAAGATGGCTGATGTTCAAATTCATCACCTAACGTAACCGTTCACCAGGAGCACTGGCTTCGGTAAATTACATATCTGTAAGCGTTTACCAGTGCCTTATATTCGTTCATTTTGGCCTGCGCAGCATACTAATGCTATATAAGCAGGCCAAAATGGGCGAAGATGAGGTGCTGGTGAACGCTTACCACCTAACTATCCTTTTTGAAACAAAGGAAGTCGGGTAATTTCCATGAAGCTTGAAACATGATATTCCGCCGACAGATCCTGATTTTTAAAGGCAATCAACTCCATGCCCGCTGCCAGGCTGTGCTCCCGATCAATAATTGAATCACCGATATAGATCGCCTCATCGGCCCGGAGCCGGTAATGATCGAGGATTTGAAGCAGGGCCTCGGGATGGGGCTTGGGATTTGCTACATCAAAGGCCGTCATCACCTTGCCGAAATAAGAAGACAGACCGAAAATATCCAGAATATTGCTCATGGTTGATGTTCGGTTGGTGCTGATGGCCCTTTCATAATCAGGCATGAGAAACTCAAGAAATTCAATCAGATCCGGCTCTAGGCGCATGTGTTGCAAAAAAGGACGGTAATCCAGACCCGCCCGGAATTCCTCGGCCTTTTCAATATCTTCGGGATAATGACGCAGAATATGCCGTACAGAATCCATGACATTATGGATGTGGACATAGTCAACATCCTCCTCTGTCAAGAGTGGATGGCCGAATTCTTTCAGGATTTGATTGTAATAGAGTTTATTGGCGTTTTTGGAGTCGAACATGACCCCGTCGCAGTCAAAAACAACCAATTTCAATTGTGACATAATACGTCCTTTCTAAGGGTTTCAATAAAATAATTTTTAAAAATAACCCACTTTCATGAAGAAAACAAATCAAACCGGCCAGATCCATGACATGCACAACTGATTTTCTTGTTATCGGCAGTGGAATTTCCGGCCTTTCCTTTGCGCTTAAGGCCATCACCCTGGGCTCGGTGACGATCATCACCAAAAAGGCCAAGGTGGATACGGCCACTAACCTGGCCCAGGGCGGCATTGCCGCCGTACTTTCCGAAAATGATTCTTTTGATCTCCACATTCAGGACACACTGCGCTCCGGAGCTGGATTATGCGATGAAGGGGTGGTGCGGATGGTGGTTGAAAACGGCCCGGCGCGTATTGATGAATTGATCCGCCAGGGCATTTCCTTCACCCATGATGAAAATAATCCGGCACTGTTTGATCTCGGCCGTGAAGGTGGTCATTCAGCCCGGCGGGTGGCCCATGCCCAAGATCTCACCGGCAGGGAGATTGAACGCGCACTGCTGAAAAAAATAGCGGAAAATCCGGATATCACGGTCCTGGAAAATCATCTGGCCGTTGACCTGCTCATTGCCTCCAAAGCCGGCCTGAAATTATCAGGCGAGCAGGAACGCTGCCTGGGCGCCTTTGTTCTTGACAGAGAGGATAACTCCATCACCCCCTACCGGGCCAGAGTGACGGTTCTCTGCACCGGCGGCGTGGGCAAGGTGTATCTTTACACCACCAATCCCGATATCGCCACCGGCGACGGTGTTGCCATGGCCTATCGGGCCGGCGCCAGTATCGCCAATCTGGAATTTGTCCAGTTTCATCCCACCTGTCTCTATCATTCCAAGGCCAAAAATTTCCTGATTTCCGAGGCCGTCAGAGGGGAAGGCGCCAGACTGATTGACGAAAGAGGACG
>JAGHCC010000345.1 GCA_021160685.1 Desulfobulbaceae bacterium
GCTCAAGACCGTATCGTAAAGTCCAATTTCTTCGCCTTCATGTCGGTTGATGCCAGTATAGCTCAAACTGGAATCCTCATACCTCTTGAATTTATATACAGCGTCATTCATCAATGCGCTGTTAAATACCCCAAGGCTGACAAGTAACTCAAAATTGTTTATAGTTAATCCAGTCACTTTCTTAAAAAGCCCAGGCTCCAACTGCGTGATGACATCCTTAAGACATCGCTCTCGGTAATCGGTCAGGTACATGAATATCGGGATACGGGTAGCAAACTTTACCAGCTTTTCCTGAATCTTTTTCCGCATGCTCTTGTATTCTTTTTCCTCTTCTGTCAGTTCCTTTTTCTCTTTTTTGCTCAGTTCTTCGTCGTTCTTTTCCTTCCGTGCCTTTTTCACTGTCTCCGATTTATTGATAATGGTTTCGATATCCTGATTCAGATTCCGAAAACCCTCAATACTCATCAGCGCGTCCAGCGCGTCCTTGTTTGCCATCAGCCTCTTCAAGGTGTCGTTGTCCGCATTCACCAACAGCGCGCTTTCCCAGCGTCTTGCGAGAAGCGTTGCGGAAGTGCCACTCATGGCGATATCCAGAATGCCTGCTGCATCAATCTGTTTCATGGAACTGCCGTCATAGGCCAGCACTGGCAAAAAACTAATAAACTCCTTAACTTTCTTCTCGGGATTGGATTCATCGACATTCAAGTTGCAACTGTAATCGGCAATCTGCCGTAAAGCCCTGTCTGGCGCAAAGTCGAAGATGTAACATTCCTTTTTTATAATTTCCTCATGATTTGGTGCATATCCGTCCGGATTCATAACTGTCCAGGGGGACTGAACACGGAAAGCGGCTTGGAAATAGGTCTCCGGGCTGGAAGAATTGCGCAGCATCAATATCCCCGTCCACGGCCTCACCGTTACCCCGGTGGTCAGCTTTCCGCATGAGAGAGTAATCGTCTTGGTTTGCAAAGGATCTTCCATTGCATCCTGCACAGGCGGCAAAGCCTCAACGCCAATCCCGGCAGCGCTTCCAGCCGCTACTATTACCTGATAATCGCGATAAAACCGATTTTGCTTTTTAGATAGCAGCTTGCGCATGGCATAACACGAGGCAACACTCGGCAGAAACCAGAAGGTATGGGACAGCACATTAAGCAACCGAACATCCGAAAACGGCATAGGCGGCTTCTTTGCCCCCAATTTTAGATTGTCGATAGTTGTGGCCTGAAATGTGCCCCGTATCAAATCCAGCCACTTCTGCACCTCATCCTGATACTTGAACTTTGCATTTTCACCATTTCCTTCTGCGGCAAAGAAAAGGTTCAGGTCAAACTCGTCGAATTCCCCTTGCATGGCAATCTCGCGGATCGCATCCGGCAATTGATACGTCATCAACACCATGCGGGGCAAGCAGGAATATGGATTGTTTTCACCTTTCCATTTTTGCTTAGCACCCTGTTCATCCGAATAAGTCCAGTTGAAAATCTGCTCCTCTATAAACTCGCCCGAGGCAATCGCCCGGAATGGCGTTCCGGATAGATATAAATAAGCATCCGTTGTGATTGGCATGATCTCTTCGTCGTAATAATCGAGACCTTCACCTTCACCAAACTCTCTTTCCTTCTTGTCCTCCGCTTCAAACAGCTCCTTGGCGTTTTCCCGCCACGCACCGTAATGGTATTCATCCAAAATCACGCAGTCCCAGTTGGTCGCATGGACCCATTCGTTCTTGGTCTTAATCCCGCCAGTGCTTGTATTCTTGCCCAGATAATCCTGAAACGACCCAAAACAGACAATAGGTTTCTTCTTGTCCGCATCTTCATACGACAAACCGTTTCGCGAAATGAACTGCCATCCCTTGAAATCAATATGGCAGTTCAAATCCTCTTCCCACGCGCTCTGCACCGCCGGCTTGAAAGTCAGCACCAGCACCTTTCGCCATTTCATCTTTTTAGCCAATTGATAGGAGGTAAAGGTCTTGCCGAACCGCATCTTTGCGTTCCACAGAAAATGCGGTGTCTTGTCGGGGTCATCCTTGTGCGCACTCTTGAAATAGGCCGCCGTTTTTTCCACGGCTACTTCTTGCTCAGGTCGCATCGTAAAATCCAGCAAGCGGATTCCCTCGCTCATCTCGCCGGTTCTGACGGCAATCACTGCTGCCTTGACCTGATCGACCGAACACCGGAACCATTCACCCTCAGGATTCTTGACGCCGCCACTTCGCAGATAGCGGTGAACATCATGATCGGTGAAACCCGAGCCGTTGTTGCGCATGGCAGATTCTTCGAGGACGATTCTGTATGGCGGCTTGCCGGGCTTTTTGGTTGGATATTGCTGTGCAACTCGGCTTTGTGCGTCCACTGTGGTATAGCCGACTTTGAGCAATCCGGCGTATTGAGGATTGGTATCCTCGTAGGCATATATGGTGGGCCGGGATTCGGGGCGTGGGGGGAAAAATTTATCAGGACTCATCGCTACCAGCCTTTTTATTGAGTTTCTTTTTTGAGCCGGCAGGAGGCAAAAAATTCTCGCCCGTCACCACGCTCCTGCCGGTTTTTTGCTCCAATTCAAGCCGGGCTTTTTTTGAGATTTTTCCGCCCTTTTTTCCCGCATCAACATTTTCAGCCATACCGGTCGCCTCGACGCTTTCGGCAATCTGACGTGTAGAGAGTTCCGCCAAAGCAGTAAAAATCAATTCTGCCTCGCTCATGTGATCACGCAGATTCTGAGTCTTGAGCCCCTTGACCTGCTTATGTTGTTTCACCGAAACGCCGCTCCATTCCTGATGAATGATGTTGGTCAGAATTGCATATTCATTTTTTTCCTCTATCTCATGATTTTTCCAGTAGTCGGTCAGCTTGTTGCGGGTTTCC
>JAGHCC010000202.1 GCA_021160685.1 Desulfobulbaceae bacterium
CATCAGAATAAGAGACAGGCCGAGTTTCTTCCTTTTTTACCAATTCTGCTTTTTCATTTTTCTTTGCCATTGAGTACCTCCTCATCAAAAATGATTAACATTGCCGAACAGCTTTGCCGGCACCATAACACACGACATGATCAAAATGGACGTTTCACAGCCCTCCTGTCAAGATCAGCTCCATACCCCTTCAATGAGCTCGCCGCATTTGCCGCAGCTTCCTTCACTCAGACTGTTGGTCCGGATACTAAAACCAAAGCGGCTGATCAGTTCCTCGCCGCAGGCCGGGCAGTAGCTGTTTTCACCTCCCTCGCCGGGAATATTACCCTCGTAGACAAAGCGTAATCCTTCTTCAAGGCCGATCTCTCTTGCCATGCGCAGGGTTGCCGCAGGCGTGGGCTCACGATCCAACATTTTATAGGTAGGATAAAAGGCTGTCACATGCCAAGGCATGGCGGGCGAGACGCTCTTGACAAACCTGGCAATATCACGCAGCTCTTCTTTCGAATCATTAAGGCCGGGAATAACCAGGGTAGTTACCTCCACCCATACCCCGAGTTCATGCATGAGCTTGACATTGTCAAGAACAGGCTGCAGCCGGGCCTTGCACACTTTTTTGTAAAAATCATCGGTAAAGCCCTTGATATCAATATTAATGCCGTCAAGAACCGTTGCCAGCCGGCGGGTCACATCGGCACTCATGTAGCCGTTGCTGACAAAAGCATTTTTCAACTTCCGCTTGCGGGCAAGGAGAGAGCAGTCGTAGGCAAATTCATAAAAAATTGTCGGCTCCACATAGGTGTAGCAGAGACTGGCGCAATCCTGTCGGACCGCATCTTCAACCACGGATTCGGCGCTACGCTTCGTGCCGGCAATTTCGCCGCCATGACGATGGGGATACTGGGAGATATCGTAATTCTGGCAGTGAAGGCAGCGAAAATTGCAACCCACCGTGGCAATGGAGTAGGCACGGCTGCCGGGCAGGAAGTGAAACAGCGGTTTTTTTTCAATGGGATCGACATTTTCGGCAATCAGCCGGCCATAGACCAGACTGTACAGCTTGCCGGCCCGGTTTTCCCGCACTCCGCAAATGCCCCGTTTCCCCTCCTTGATGTGACAGTGATGGTTGCATAAGCCGCAAACAACTTTATTTCCCTCTTCCTGCTGATAAAACATGGCCTCTTTCATCGTTCCGCCCCCTTGCCTGCTATTGTCCCATGCTTTTATTCTTCCTTAGATGTCTCGGAACGAGGTTCAAAAACATCCAGTGGTTCATCCCAGTCCGACTCACTGGTGTCGGTGATATTTGTGCCTAAATCATCCACATTACCGATATCCAGCGGCCCTGACCAGTTTTCCGGCGCTTCACAAGGTTCTATCTCCATCTGATGCCAGTTCTCCATTTCATATTCGTCCAGATTTCCATCGAAGTTCTGCACCCCAACGGTCTCTGTCTTCTCGTCAATTGCCACGACCAGGAAACGTTGTCCCTTGTCCAGATGACAATACCAGTTGCCGATGATCGGATCAAATTCAGTTGTCATAGATTTTCCTCTTGATTTAAAAGCCGTCTGCGCTAAATTCTTACCGTAACAGATAGACTTTCGCTATATGACTTCCACATATATTTTTTCCGTAAGGCCCTTGGGAATATGATGCCGTTTCTCCTTTACCGACACCATCAACGGATGGGCATCCGAGTCTTTTCTGTGTAATGCCTTGATTTTATTCCCCTCCTTGATCCAGTGCCTGTCAAGTTCAGCTGCGAGTTCGGCGTTGGCGGCAATAAAGCTGATTCTTCCTTTTTCTCCTGGCTTCATGCTGGAAAGCTGCTTCTCTTTTCCTTCCACCTTGACAAAGACAACATCACCGGGCAGCTCATACTCATACAGTTCATCTCCGGCGATAATAAAGCCCTCGACATTCACCATGGCAATATGTGCTCCCTGAACCTCAACAAAAAGAGGACCGGAGCCGGGAACATATTTTTTAACCCGAACACTCGTCCCTTTCGTAAGATCAAGGGCCGAAAATTTGGCAAGTTCACCCCGCCCGACTTCCAAAGCGGAGATTGTGCCTGATTCACCCGGCTCAAGGTCTGTCAGTCTCCGGTCACCGACAATAACACTCAGAAGCGACTCATAACCCAACCGTATCGTCTTTCCCTGAAATCTCAATAGCATTTCCGATACATATGCTGGTTCAATTTCAAGTTCGGTACCCTTCCTGATGTCCATTCGGGCCAGCAGCTTCTGGCCAAATCCCCCCAGACTTTTATGAAATCCTGTAACCTTCAGCCCTCTCTTTCTTTCCGCCATTTTAAGTGTTGTTTTCATTCCGCCCCCTTTTTTTATATTTTTTGTAAAAAATTTGACAGCCAAAACTTGTTTACGACCACTTAATCCAATATGACCGCTTGCAGAAATTGCAAATAAAAACTATTTTTTCAGAATATCGGCATCTCTTTCTGTCCAGCCAGTCTCTAAAAACCGTAATCGGCTCCGCAGCTGTTCAATTTCTTCAAGAAGATCCAATGTCAGGGCCACTCCGGCAAGATTTATTCCAAGATCACGTTGTAAACGGAAGGCCACTTTAGCCCGCCGCAAACTATCATCATGGAAGCGGTACTGTTCTACTGCCGTACCTGTTGGCTCCAGAATTCCTTCATCCACCAACTCGATAATACATTCGGCATGCACTGAACAGACTCGACATAACTGCCGAAGCGTCAACGAATTCCCTTCTTCAAGAACAAGACCTTCCAATACAGACAAAATCTCCTTTTTCATCATCGTCATACTCCCAGGCCGGCCCGTGGATTAAAGGCCATTTTTTCGGCCATTTCCCGATAAATCTGTTTATCCCGTTCACTGGTAACAGGGGGAAGTTCAATTCGAAGCACCACATAAAAATTACCAGGTGTTTTTCCAGGTATTCCTTTTCCTTTCAACCGCAACTTCCGCCCCTGAAATGAACCAGCCGGAATTTTCAAATCCACTGGTCCGCCGGGAGTCGGCGCCTTGACTGTAGCACCCAAGGCCGCTTCCCAAGGCGCCACCGGCAATTCAAGGTAAACATCCCGATTTTCCACTCGATACATGCTGTGGGGATTAAATTCAATCTGCAGGTAGAGATCACCGGCCGGCCCGCCGCCGAGGCCAGGACTACCCTGGCCGGCCAGACGGATATGCTGCCCCTGTTTAACCCCCTTGGGTATTTTCACTTTCAATGTTCTCTCCCTGATCCGGACATGACCTTCACTGTCCAGCTCAGGAGCGCTCAAATTAAGTGTCCGGTCAGCACCATAATAGGCATTCTCCAGATCAATCAAGACCTTGGCATGATGATCCTCACCCTGACTCCGAAAGACCGCATGACCGAAATGACCACTCTGGCGCCTGCCAAAAAGTGCCTCAAAAAAATCACTGAAATCAGATCCTCCCTTCTCCGTAAATCCACCGCCACTGAACTCAAAACCGGCATTCCAATCCGGTGGCGGCCGGAAATCCTGGCCCTTCTGCCAGTTAGCCCCTAATCTGTCATAGGCTGCCCGTTTTTCCGGATCTTTGAGTACCTCATAGGCTTCACCCAGCTCCTTAAAACGGTCCTCGGCATCAGCCGCCTTATTGACATCAGGATGATATTTTCGCGCCAGCTTACGATAGGCCTTTTTGATCTCATCCTGGGTGACCTTCCTGTCTATCCCGAGTATTTGATAATAATCTTTATATTCCATAAAAAAAGTCTCTTTGTTTCTGCCACCCTTTATAAAGCTTTTTGCCTGAAACTCCAGAAATCCGGATGCAGCATTGCGAGAAAGGGAATCAACTCCAGTCTGCCGACAACCATATTAATAATAAAAATAATCTTCGTTGACACCGACAGCCCCCCGAAGCTCCCCATGGGCCCGATTTCACCAAAGCCCGGACCAATATTACCGATGGTGGCGGCGGTGCCCACCAGACCCACGACACCATCACCCTCAATGACTGTTACGGCAAGAGCAGAGCAAGTCATCAAAACAAGATAGAAGAGGAGAAAGCCAAGAATCTGCCGCTGGATATCATCGGGTACGGTTTTGTGGTCAATTTTAAGCGGTAATATCGCTTGGGGGTGAATAACCTGAGTTATTTCACGCTTGAGATATTTGAAGCCGAACAGTACCCGAACCACCTTAACTCCACCACCAGCGGAGCCGGCGCATCCACCCACCAGCATAACGGTGAAAAGAATTGTCTGAGCGGCAACGCTCCACAGGGCAAAATCAGCAGAGGAAAAACCTGCGGTTGTAATAATTGAAACAATTTGAAAAAGGCTGTCACGGATAGAGTCCATCAGCCCAACCGTCCCTCTGGCAAGAAGAGCGATGCAGAGACTCCCCGAGCCGAGCAGTACAATCCCACTGTAGAAACGAAACTCTTCACTCTGCGGCAATGCCAGTGGTTTTCGCTGAATAAGAAAGCGATACTGCAAAGCAAAATTGCTGCCTGCAAGAAACATAAAGCAGGTGACAATCCAGGTAACTGCCGAATTTTGATACCCCATAATGGATTGAGGGTGGGGTGAAAAACCACCAGCACCCATGGTTGAAAGTGCATTGCAAACCGCATCAAAAATGGGCATTCCGGCGACAACAAGCAGGATCATCTCAACAAGGGTCAAAAAAACATAGACAAGCCAAAGTGCCTTGGCTGTATGGGTGATGCGCGGCGTCACCTTCTCCTCTGTGGGGCCGGGTGCCTCGGCAAAAAACATCTGTCGGCCGGCCACGGCAAACTGTGGCAGAATGGCCACAAACAAAACGATAATCCCCATGCCGCCCAACCACTGACTGAGGCTGCGCCAGAAAAAAAAGTCTTTTGGATAGAGCGAAAAATCGGTCAGAATGGTTGCACCGGTGGTGGTAATACCGGATACCGACTCAAAATAGGCGTCCAGGGGATGCAAACCGTAAAACAGATAGGGTATTGCGCCCATGACCGCAGTAACAATCCAGGCCAGGCAGACAATCAACAGCCCCTCGTTTCGCCTGAGATCATCAAAATTGCGGGAAAACCCACCATATTTCCGAAAAAGCAAACCAAGGGTAATGGAAATAAAAGAGGCTGTAGCAAAGGGAATAATTGAGGTGTACTCCCGCTCCATAACGGCAACTGCAATGGGAGTCAGCATTATTACGCCAAAGGCAACCAGAATGATGCCCAGGGCATTTAGAATATTACTTATCTTCATCAGACAAATAGAGTTTTGACGGCCTCGGCATCTTCCGCCATTGTAAAAATTTTCAGCTGGTCGCCTGCCTGAATAACAGTTTCACCGGAGGGAATAACAAGACTCCTTCCCCGCTTGACCACACCGATGATCGCCTTGGCCTTAAATTTCAAATCCATCACCCTGGTATCCGGAAAGCTTTCCGGCAGGGTCAACCGCAGCACCTCACCCTGCCCCCCTTCCACCAGGGCCAAAATGTTCACATCACGAGCCTGCACCCGGTTAAGAAGTTCTGTGAGGGCTGATTCCCTGGGAGAAACCACGACATCAACACCGACCCGTTCAAAAAGTTGCCCGGTCCGCTCATTGCTCACCCTGGTAATAATCCGCCTATCCGAACAGAGTTGCTTAACCAGCAGGGAACAGAGTAAATTTTTTTCGTCATTATTGGTAATGCAAACGATAACATCGGCTTCGCCAACCGATTCTCTCTCAAGCAGTTCCAAATCGGTTCCGTCTCCATTCAGGATAAGACTTTTCTTCAGGTTATCAGCAAGAAAAACACAGCGAGCTTTGTCGTGTTCAATAATTTTCACCCTGATCCCGGC
>JAGHCC010000051.1 GCA_021160685.1 Desulfobulbaceae bacterium
CCCGGCATTTATTTTAAAAGTAACATTTCTCCCTCACCCTATGACTCCCCATGGAGAGGGGATATCCGAGGTAATCGAAAATTTACAATTATTAAAAACGTAATTTTGGACTGCCACCCTCTCCCTGGGGAGAGGGCCGGGGTGAGGGGTGTTGTTACTTAGAAGAAGCGTAGGTAAAAATATTACAAAAAACTCGGACTGTAACTGTTCAGCAGTGCTCCAGATGTGCGCAAGCAGGCTTGTCAACTATAGTAGTCCTATGTGAACCAGCCTGATCGCGTGCAGGTGGAGTGCTGCTGAATAGTTACCACAATTTTTATTTAAATAGTACGGAGGGTGACATGAAAGATAGTACACAGGTACGAAATGTTGCAATATTTGGCCAGAGCAAAAGTGGCAAAACATCATTGGCGGAAGCCCTGCTGTTCACGGCCGGAAAGACCAACCGCCTGGGCAAAGTTGATGAAGGTTCAGCTGTCATGGATTTTGAACCGGAAGAAATCCAAAGAAATTTATCAATCAACTCTTCCTTTAATCATTTCACCTGGGAAAAAAAACAAGTTTTTATCATCGACACGCCCGGCGATGACAATTTTATCAATGAAGCCCGTTACGCGTCCCGCATCTCGGATTCCGCAATTTTCCTGATTGACACCCCGGGAGGCGTCAAATTTCAAACCGAAAAAATCGCTGATTATGTAGCCGATGCCAATCTGCCGACTATCATCTTTTTAAACAAAATGGACAAGGAAAGGGCAGACCTGGAAAATGCCGTTGCCGACATCAAGGAAAACCTGCCCTTTGACCCCGTGCTTCTTTATCTTCCCATTGGCGCCGAAGCCGATTTTAAGGGCGTAGTCGACATCATCAACGAAAAGGCATATCTCTTCGACGAAACGGGGAAAATAAAAGCAACCGATGTCCCGGATGACCTGGCCGACGAGATTGCAGTCCATCGTGAAGAACTTATGGAGCAAATCGCCGAGACCGATGATGATCTTATTGAAAAATTCCTTGAAGAAGGCGAACTTGAAAAAGAGGATTTACTGACCGGTCTTAAAAACGGCGTTCAATCCGGCGCTCTTTCGCCGGTGATTCCCGGCGTGGCCACCGGAAATCTCGGGACTGAGCTGCTCTTGAATTGCATCTCTGATCTGCTGCCCTCACCAATGGACCGCCCCACCCAGGAAGGAACCAATCCCGAAAGTGAAGATATTATTGAAAGAGAGCCGTCTGCGGACGCGCCCTTTTCCGCCCTTGTTTTTAAAACCATGGCTGATCCCTATGCCGGACGCCTTACCATTTTCAGGGTCTTCTCAGGCACCCTTGGCGGTGATACTTTTTATAACGCCAACAAGGAAACCAATGAAAAATTCGGTCAACTCTTTGTCATGGAAGGCAAAGAAAGTAAACCCGTGGACAGTCTTAGCCCCGGCATGATCGGCGCGGTTGCAAAACTCAAAAAAACCACTACCGGAGATACCCTTTGCACGTCCAGTGACCCGATTGTCTATGAAGGCATGACACCCATTGAACCGATGATGTCGTTTGCCGTGACTCCGGCCAAAAAGGAGGATGAAGACAAACTCTTCTCCTCTCTGTCAAAAATGCTTGAAGAAGATCCCACCCTCAAGCTGTCCCGGGGGGATCAGACCAATGAAATTTTACTTGCCGGCGTGGGGCAGATTCACCTTCTTGTGCTTGGTGAGCGGATCAAAAGAAAATTCGGCGTTGAAATGGAACTCCACCCGCCTAAAGTTCCTTATAAAGAAACGTTGAGAGGGAAAGCCCGGGTTCAGGGCAAGCACAAAAAACAATCCGGCGGTCGCGGCCAGTTTGCTGATTCCTGGATTGAAATTGAACCTCTTCCTCTTGACAGCGGTCGTGATTTTGAGTTTGAAAATAAAATTGTCGGCGGCGCCATTCCCCGTCAATACATCCCGGCGGTGGAGAAAGGGATTATCGAGGCTATGGGAAAAGGCGTCCTTGCCGGATACCCTATGGTTGGGGTCAAGGTATCTCTGGTGGACGGCTCTTTTCATCAGGTTGACTCATCGGAAATGGCTTTTAAAATTTCCGGCTCAATAGCCTTCAAAAAAGGCGCTCTTGAGGCCAAGCCGGTTCTGCTCGAACCTATAATGGATTTAGCGATTACTATTACCAAGGATAGTGTCGGCGATGTCATCGGCGATTTGAACAGCCGGCGGGGCAAGATAATGGGCATGGATTCTCTTGGCAAGGCAGAGATTATCAACGCCCAGATCCCCATGGCCGAGGTTCTTGAATATTCACCGATTCTGACGTCAATTACCGGTGGACGAGGTTCTTTTTCTGTTGAATTTTCCCATTACGAGGAATTGCCATCGCTGCTTGTCGACAAGGTCATTGCGGCAGCAAAAGAAGAAGGCTAATCAAAAAAAGAGGCGGGAATCAAATCATTTCCGCCTCTATTGAATGAACACTCATGGATCACACTTCCAAGACACTTTATTCCTGCGGAATATTGACA
>JAGHCC010000343.1 GCA_021160685.1 Desulfobulbaceae bacterium
GTCCATTGCCGGCCGGATCGTCGGCCTGAGAAAATTCGGCAAGGCCGCCTTTCTTCATCTCCAGGATGAGACCGGACGCATGCAGGTCTATGTCAAGCGGGATACCGTGGGTGTGGAAAACTATCTCATTTTCAAAAAACTCGATATCGGTGACATTGCCGGCTTTACCGGTTCCCTGTTCCGCACCAAGACCGGTGAAGTCACTATCCAGGCCGCGTCTTTCAAACACATCACCAAGTCCCTCAGGCCCCTGCCGGAAAAATTTCACGGTCTCACCGATGTTGAAATCAGATATCGGCAGCGTTATGTTGACCTGATCGTCAATCCCGAGGTCAGGGAGACCTTCAGAAAACGGGTGGAAATTATTCGCCTTATTCGACATTTTCTTACCAACCGTGGCTTCATGGAAGTGGAAACACCAATGATGCACCCCATTGCCGGCGGCGCCACAGCCAAGCCTTTCCAGACCCACCATAATGCCCTGGACATGACCCTGTACTTACGCATTGCCCCGGAACTCTACCTCAAGCGTCTGCTGGTGGGCGGCTTTGAAAAAGTCTTTGAAGTAAATCGAAACTTCAGGAATGAGGGGCTTTCCACCCGCCATAATCCCGAGTTTACCATGCTCGAGTTTTACCAGGCCTTTGCCACCTATAAAGATCTCATGGATTTGACCGAAGAAATGGTCTCCTGGATTGCCGCCGAAGTAACCGGTTCCATGCTGGTCACTTACCAGGAGCAGGAAGTAGACCTCTCTCCGCCATGGAAACGGTATACCATGGATGAGGCCCTGGTGGAAGTGGGCGGGCTTGACCAGGATATCCTTAACGATTCCGACAAGGTTATGCAACTGGCCAGGGAAAAAGGCATTGAGCTCGAACCTATGGCCGGAGCGGGCAAAGCAAAAAGTGAACTTTTTGAACTGCTGGTGGAAGAAAAACTTATTGATCCCACTTTTATTACGGCCTACCCCACTGAAATCTCTCCCCTTGCCCGCCGCAATGACGATAATCCAGAGGTGACGGATCGCTTTGAACTCTTTATCACCGGGCGGGAGATTGCCAACGCCTTCAGCGAACTGAACGATCCGGTGGATCAGCGTGAGAGGCTGGAAAAACAAATTGCTGAACGGGGCGAAGATGAGGAGATTTTTCCTGTCCTGGATGAGGATTTTCTACGCGCTCTTGAGTATGGCATGCCTTCGGCTGCCGGAGAAGGAATCGGCATTGACCGTCTGGTCATGCTGCTCACCGACTCCCCCTCCATCCGCGATGTCATTTTCTTCCCTCATCTGCGCCCGGAAGCAAAATAATCTCCGTGTTTTTTGTAACTATTCAACGTATGTAAAAATGTTACAAAAAACTCGGTCTGTAACTGTTCAGATGTGCTTCATATTCGTCCATTTCGGAGTCTCCGCTTACCTGGGCTTTGAACGGTAAGCGGAGCGAAGCGTAGACTCCTCACTGGTGTATTCGAGAAGACCAAATATGGGCGAAGATGGAGTGCAGCTGAATAGTTACATGTTTTTTCGTTTTTCAACCAGCAGAGTGGGAGCTTGTCATGGGTTTTGAATCATTCATCTGCTCCCGCTACCTCAAGGCCAGACGTAAACAGGGCTTTATTTCCCTGATCACGCTGATCTCCGTAGCCGGTGTTGCCGTGGGCGTCATGGCCCTGATCGTGGTCCTGGCTGTCATGACAGGGTTCACCACTGAGCTGCGTAATAAAATTCTGGGAGTCAATTCCCATATTATTGTCCAGAGAATTTCCGGCTCCATAAGTCATTACCAGCATCTCATCCCCCCTATCCAGGAACAGCAGGGAGTTATCGCCGTCACGCCATATCTGTATATCCAGACCATGATCACCAGCGACTCGGCAAACACGGGCGTTGTTGTCCGCGGCATTGATCCTGATTCCGCCGCCTCGGTTCTCAGCCTGCCGGATCACTTAAAAAGCGGCAGCCTGGCCGACCTTAAGCCGGATCCGGAGATAAAATACCAGCGCCCCGGAATCATCATCGGCAAACATCTGGCCAGCCAGCTCCGAGTTACTCTCCATGATAAAATTCGGCTGCTCTCCTCATCCGGCCCTCTTACACCAATGGGTGTCATCCCCAAAATTCTGACCTGCAGGGTGGCGGGCATTTTTGATACGGGGATGTACGAATATGATTCATCCCTTGCCTATATTTCCCTTGATACAGCCCGAAATTTTCTCGATATCGATGAAGAAGTGCATGGTCTTGAAGTAAAAATCAATGATATCTATGAGGCAGCGACCATAGGTGAATCCCTGGGTAAAACGCTGGGACCAGGCTACATTATCAAGGACTGGATGATGATGAACCACAATCTGTTCTCCGCCCTTAAACTGGAAAAAATCGGCATGTTCATCGCCATGGCTCTCATCGTTCTGGTGGCCGCCTTCAATATTATCAGCACCTTGATCATGGTGGTGATGGAAAAGGCAAAGGACATCGCCATATTAAAATCCATGGGCGCCACATCGGCTTCAATCATGCGTATCTTTATTTACGAGGGACTTGTTATCGGCTTAAGCGGCACAGTCCTGGGCGTGGGAGGAGGGCTTACGCTCTGCAAACTCCTCAGCCACTACCAGTTTATCAAACTGCCCAGCGATGTGTACCCCATGTCCACCCTGCCGATAAAAGTCCTGCCCCTGGATATCACCTTTATCGCCGTGTCCGCCGTCATGATCACCTTTCTTGCCACCCTGTATCCGTCCTGGCAGGCGGCCCGGACACAACCGGCTGAGGCCTTGCGGTATTAGAGTCAGGGGCTAGAGGCTAGAGGCTAGAGGCTAGAGAAATTAGAATTTTTTCATTATCAATTGTCGATTTTTTATCAAAAAAATGCAAAATGACCAGACATTAACACCCGCAGTCGAACAAGGCTTTCACGCCAAGGGTATTGTCAAAAACTTTTTTGATGGTTCCAGCAGGCTTGAGGTGCTGAAAGAGATTGATCTGGAGATAAAACCAGGGAAGATGGTGGCCATTGTCGGAACCTCGGGCACGGGCAAAACAACCCTTCTCCATGTTCTCGGCACTCTGGACCCTCCTGACCGGGGTGAAATATATTACCAGGGTGAAAATGTCCTGTTGCGCGATGACCAGGGACTTTGCCGTTTTCGCAATCGAACAATCGGCTTTGTTTTTCAGTTTCACCATTTGCTGCCGGAATTTACAGCCTTTGAAAATA
>JAGHCC010000423.1 GCA_021160685.1 Desulfobulbaceae bacterium
ACACACACTGAATAGTTACGGACTATAAAGCGTGGTAAACTCTTACCATAAATGAATAACTTATATTGAGCAATGGCTTTCCCAAAAAGAAAAGAACCTGAACGCGTGTTACAAACGATGCGGATTAATCATGCATTCTGAGATAGAGTCTCACCTTCAATTTTTTGTCAATTGGCTTGAAATCGAAAAGGGATATTCGCCCAATACGGTTTCCGCCTATCGCCGGGATATCCTGCAGTTTTTTGCTCATTTTGACGATAATCCTTCAGTGGACGAGGTCGATATGCATCGGGTCCGTTCCTATGTTTTTAAGATGTATGGGAGGAACAAAAGTTCGTCCGTGGCCAGGAAGCTTTCCGGCCTGAGAACTTTTTTTGGATTTCTCCTTCGTAACAAGATTATCTCACATGATCCGGTATCGCTTGTTTCCATGCCGAAACAGTCAAAACACATACCGGTTTACCTGACGGTTGACGAAATATTTCTTCTTCTTGAAGAGCCCGGTGAACAGGACAGTTTTGCCATCCGTGACCGGGCGATTCTTGAGCTGCTCTATTCCTCGGGCATGCGGGTGGCGGAATTGACATCTCTTGACTTGGACCAGCTTGATTTTGCATCAGGAATGGTTAGGGTAAGGGGCAAAGGAAACAAGGAGCGTCTTGTTCCCGTGGGCAATCCCGCAGAGAAGGCGTTGCAGCGCTATTTGCCGGAGCGGGAAAAGGTGGCATTGGCCAGGGTAAAGCGTGGCCTAGTGGTTGAGAAAAGCGCTCTTTTTTTGAATAACCGTGGCACCAGGTTGACTACCCGTAGCATAGAACGGCTGGTCAGAATGTACGGCCAGCGGGCCGGTGTCGCATACCGGGTCACGCCTCATGCCCTGCGTCATTCTTTTGCTACGCATCTTCTGGAAATGGGAGCGGATCTGAGATCCGTCCAGGAACTGCTCGGTCATGCCAGTTTGTCGACCACGCAGAAATACACCCATCTGAATCTGGATCATTTGACGGATGTCTATGACCGGTCTCATCCTATGGCGAAAAAGACGGGGGACTCCTGACCTGAACGATTACGGAGCGGTGGTTAGGCCAATTTGGTGGCCCCACCTTTGCCTTGCTTCTAAGCAACAAAGTTTTGAGAACTATGCACAAATGTCGTAAAAACAGCATTTTTTAAACATAAAAATATGCCGGAATGACGATATAATTTTTTTGTTACTTTTATAATAAATGCCGGTATTTTCACCCCGGTTGTATTGCTGAATAGTTACGGATTTTTATTGAAAGGAGATTTTTTGAAAATACGATCAACAACCATTTTATGCGTGCGTCATCAAGGTGAGGCCGTGGTGGTCGGTGACGGACAGGTGTCGCTTGGCAACACAGTCATGAAGCACCAGGCGAGAAAAGTCAGGCGTCTTTACAATGACACGGTGGTCTGCGGTTTTGCCGGAGCCACGGCTGATGCCTTGACACTTCTAGATAAGCTGGAACAGAAGCTGGAACAATTTAACGGGAATCTCACCAGGGCAGCGGTCGAATTGGCCAAGGATTGGAGAACCGATCGAATGTTGCGCAGGCTTGAGGCTATGCTGATTGCCGCTGATAAGGAAAAATCGTTGCTGCTGTCCGGCACCGGCGATGTGATTGAATCGGACGATGGTATTCTTGCCATTGGCTCGGGCGGTCCTTATGCCCAGGCTGCGGCCAAGGCGCTGATGACTCACAGCACCCTTAATGCCGAGGAAATTTGTCGGGAAGCGATGAAAATCGCCGGCTCAATCTGCGTGTTTACCAATCAAAATTTTGTTGTGGAAAAAGTATGACAATTACAGGTTCACTGACTCCGAAAGAAATCGTCACCAAACTTGATGAATATATTATTGGCCAGCACGATGCCAAGCGATGTGTGGCAGTTGCCCTGAGAAGCCGCTGGCGGCGTCAGCAGGTCGAGCCACCTCTGCGGGATGAAATTGCGCCCAAGAATATTATCATGATCGGTCCCACCGGTGTGGGAAAGACGGAAATCGCCAGAAGACTTGCCGCCTTGGCACAATCGCCGTTTTTAAAGATTGAAGCCTCGAAATTTACCGAGGTGGGATATGTGGGGCGGGATGTCGAGTCGATGATTCGGGATTTGATCGAGCTGGCCATTAATATGGTGAAAAAAGAGGAAAGCGAGAAGATAGAAAAAAAGGCCGGCTATCTGGCTGAGGAAAGACTTCTTGATCTGCTTCTGCCTCCTGTTTCCACCCCGCCACCCATGACAACTTCTCCCCCTGATTTGACCGTAGACAGCCTGGAAAAACAGACAGATTCCACCAGGGAAAAATTCCGCATAATGCTCCATGAGGGAAAACTGGCCGATCGGCAGGTGGAAATGGAGGTCGATCAGACCCGGGATATGCCCATGGTTGAGATTTTTTCCAATTCCGGCATGGATGATGTCGGCTCGAGCATGAAGGACATGTTTGGCAAGATTTTTCCGAAAAAGAGCCGGCGGCAGAAGTTGAAAGTGGATGAGGCTCTGAAAGTTCTGCGCCGTGAAGAAGCGGAAAAACTGATTGATATGGATAAGGTAACCAAACTTGCCATTCAGCGTACCGAGCAATCCGGAATTATTTTTCTTGATGAGATTGATAAGATTGCCTCCAGGCAGGGCGCTTCACAGTCGGGCGAAATTTCCAGAGAGGGTGTGCAGCGTGATCTGTTGCCCATTGTGGAAGGTTCCAACGTGACAACCAAGTATGGCATGGTGAGGACGGATCATATTCTTTTTATTGCCTCGGGGGCCTTTCATCTGTGTAAACCCTCGGATCTTGTCCCTGAACTGCAGGGCCGTTTTCCCATCCGGGTGGAACTTAATGCACTGGGTGAGGAGGAATTTTTCAGGATTTTGACAGAACCCCAAAACGCCCTGATTAAACAGTATGAGGCTCTGATGGCCACCGAAGGGGTTGAATTATCCTTTGAAGAGGAGGCGATCAGGGAAATGGCAAAAATTGCTGCTCTGGTTAATGAGAAAACAGAAAATATTGGCGCCCGTCGTCTTCATACCATAATGGAAAGACTGCTTGATGAACTGTCTTTTTCGGCTCCGGATATGGAAGAGAAAAAATTCATTGTTACTGCCGAGTATGTCCGGCAGCAGCTTGAAGATGTGGCCCAGGATGAGGATTTGAGCCGTTATATTTTGTAAAATTTAGAGGGACAAAGGTTCAGAGGGACAAAGGGGTAGATAGATAGCGGGCCTGCGAGACCTTTGACGGTTCAGAGGGTTTACCCTTTGTTTCTGACTTTAAAGAAAAGAAGCAAGGAGACAAATTTGATGATCTATGATCCGGAATATAATTATTGCCCAAAATGTCAAGACGAGTATCGGGCGGATATCAGGGAATGTGCTGCCTGCGGGGTCGCTCTTTTGTCCGGGGCCGAAATGTCGGAACAGGCCGGCAAGACTGATGAGCAACGGGATAAACGGAAGGGTGAATTGACGCCGGATGATGATATTGTCAACATCCACAAGGGGTCTCTTGCTGATTTGAAACCCCTTGAAAAGGAGCTTGAGGCCGAGCATATCGGTTATCTCATTGCCGGAGATGATCAGGGTGGCTGCAATAAAGGCTGCTGCGCTTCTTCCTTTTATCTCAAGGTGCGGCGGGAGGATGCCCGTGAGGCATTCATGATCATTGATCGTCAGTTTGAGATTGCCACCGGCATCAACAACCACGACCTCTCCCTTGCCGGTTCGGTCTATAATCCGGAGGCGGGTGAAGCGGTCTGTCCGGCCTGCGGTTTTACTTTCAAGACGAGCGACCTGACCTGCCCGGATTGTGGTTTGTGTTTTGGGTAAGAGCTTTTTTTTGTTCGTGGTCTGGTTTACTCTGACAATCCGGGAATATGAGCCTGCAGTTCCCGCACCGCATCCTCCATGTCCTGGTTTGCCTTAATGATGGGATCTCCACGCCGTTCGGTTTTTCTGATTAATGTGGAATCGGGGAAAAAGGTAATGGGGGGAGGATCAAGGTTCTCGGTGAGAAAATCTTTGTCTTCCTGATCCTGAACCAGATTGCCGACAAAGGAAATTCTGGGTATTCCTGATTCTTCGGCCAGTTTTTTTACTTTGAGTGCGGTGCGAACGCTGGACTGAGCCGGAATGACGACAATGAGCAGTTGGTCAACCGTGGCAATGGTGCCGCGGCCCAGATGCTCAACACCGGCTTCCATGTCGAGCAGGACCACCTGGGAGGGGGAGAGAAGCAGGGTGGTGAGCAGCCTTTTTAAAACCGTGTTCTCTGGACAGGCGCATCCTCCTTTTGCCTCCTGGATGGCGCCAAGAACCATGAGTTTCATGCCGTCGTGTTCCACCATGAAGCGGCCAAGCAGGTCATCAACCTGGGGGTTGATATTATAAAATGGTGACCCTTCAGTCTTGCCGGAACGTTCTACCAGCATGGTTTTCATTTCGGCAATCGGTGTAATTTTTTCTACATCTTTTACCCCGATGGTCTCGGCCATATGCGGGCTGGGGTCGGCGTCAATGATCAAAACATCCTTGCCCATTTCTTTGAGATGATTGGCCAGCAGAGCCATTATCGTAGTCTTGCCGACGCCTCCCTTACCGCTGATAGCAATTTTCATGGTTCATTCCTTAATATTGATATGTAACTTTCTGGCATTTATGTTTTTTTATCAATTCATCATTGCTATAATATACATGATGATCCGATACCTCAAGGAGAGACTGAAAAGAGTTTTGATTTTCCCATCGCACCTCTAACCTGACAAGCGGACTTACGTTTTCCATGAACAGACCCAAAATTAAAATCGGCATTGAACAGCTGCTCAGCGATCCACCCCGGTTCCTTATGGGCCGACGGCTCGGGCTCCTCTGTAACCAGGCCTCGACGGATTCGTCTCTTGTTAATAGCCGTGATCTCGTCAATGATGCTTTTCCCGGTCAGTTGACCTGCCTTTTCAGCCCCCAGCATGGGTTTTTTTCGGATAAACAGGATAATATGATTGAGTCCGGTCATCAGCTGGATCAGGTCACCGGTCTTCCGGTTTTCAGTCTTTACGGGGACCGGCGTAAACCCACGGCGGAAATGTTTGATCATCTTGATGTGCTGCTCATTGATCTTGTTGATGTGGGAACCAGGGTGTACACCTTTATTTATACCATGGCTTATTGTCTGGAAGCAGCAGCGGAACATGGCAAGAAGGTGGTCATCCTGGACCGGCCCAACCCCTTGGGCGGGGTGGCCGTGGAGGGCAATCTTCTTCATCGGGACGTGAAATCTTTTGTCGGTCTTTATCCTGTTCCCATGCGCCACGGCCTGACGATTGGCGAGCTGGCTCTGTATTTTAATGATCAGGGAATCGGGGCTGATCTGACAGTTGTTCCTATGGGCGGCTGGAACAGGAGCATGCTTTTTAAAGAGACCGGACTGCCCTGGGTTTACCCCTCTCCCAATATGCCTTCTGCCGATACGGCTTTTGTCTATCCCGGCCAGGTCATCTGGGAGGGGACAAATATTTCGGAAGGCCGGGGAACCACCTTGCCTTTTGAGTTGTTTGGCGCGCCGTTTGTCGAGCCTGACAAGGTGGCGGCTGAACTGGAT
>JAGHCC010000170.1 GCA_021160685.1 Desulfobulbaceae bacterium
ATCATCGGCTGGAGTGAGGCCGCCGTCCGAGCGCATAAACTGCAGGTTGCAACTTTCCAGCTTTTCTTTGAATCCGTGGCGAAAACTTTCCAGATACGTGCGGATGTGAGGGGTAAGATAGGCATCAACCATGGCCGTATCGCCCCTGGGGACTATCTTAACCATTGGCATAATCTGGGAGGAAAGGGATATCTGGCCAAAGCCCATTTCCCGGGCTAAACGACCAACCAGCAATTCGTGTTCGGGCCAGGCATAGGCATGCATGAAAACTACCGCCAGGCTGTTGATGCCTTTTTCTTTCAGTTTGATAAGTTGTTCGGCAAGTGGTTTGAGATCAGGTTCCTCCAGGACCGCCAGCCGTTCCCCGGTAATGCCCTGGACCACGGATGCGCCTTGAATTTCCTCATCTGTTCGTAAAAGGCGCAGACGTTCATTTACCTCAATAACTTCTTCGTAAAGGAGATCAGGTTTTTTGATTTCCAGGTCAAAAAGATGTGGTCTATCCTGGTTGCCGATTTTGAGAATGTCACGAAAACCTTTGGTTACCAGCAGGGCACAGCGGGACCCGTGCCGTTCAAGCAGGGCGTTGGTGGCCACGGTGGTGCCCATGCGGACCCACTCGATTTTATCGGTGGGCAATTCCTCCACCGACAGATTCTGGCCTTCAACCTGGGAGATTATTCTCCGGATGCCTTCACGGGGGGCATCCGGATAATTTCGGGGGTCTTCAGAGAGGAGTTTCAATACCATGACCCCGGGTTTCCCCGGTACTTCGGCATAGATATCAGTAAAGGTACCGCCTCGGTCAATGGCAAAACGAAAGGTATCAGCTTTGTTCATAGTTATTTTAATCCCAATTCAGGTCATATCTGACATTACGCCCTCTACTGGTAGGATCTTTGATTAAAATTTGTTTCTCAACAAGATCATCTATTTCCCTGAAAGCTGTTGCCCTGCTGGTTTTAGTCAAAGATACATATTTTCTCGTTGTTAAACCTCCCTTAAATTCACCATTGCCTGCATCTAAAAGACGATTCACAACTTTTCGTTGACGCTCATTTATCGATGTTTGACTATGTCTTTGCCAAAACTCTGCCTTCGCTATAACTTTTGCGATTATCATTTCAGATTTTTCCATCGACCTGATCAAACACCCAAGAAACCAATTAAGCCATTCAGTGATATCACAATCACCTTTTTGAGATTTTTCAAGCATGTCATAATAGGCATTCCTTTCTTCCATAATTTGCGAAGAAAGGCTATGAAATCTCATCTGCAACTTTTCGTCTTGAGCTAAAGCCATATCCGTTAAAACACGGGTAATGCGGCCATTCCCATCATCAAAAGGATGGATAGTAACAAACCAAAAGTGCGCCGTTCCTGCGCGTAAAAATCCTTCCGTTTTGCCTGAACTTTGTTTCCACCAATGAAGAAATTTATTAATTTCCTCATTAAGCACTTCGCCTGGCGGTGCTTGAAAATGAACTTTCTCTCGTCCAACAGAACCAGAAACAACTTCCATGTCCCCTTTTCTCCACTCCCCAGCATGTATCTTATGTAATCCCGAATAACCTGTGGGGAACAAGGCTGCTTGCCAGCCTTTAAGTCTATCAGCAGTAAGGGCTTGGTCATAATTTTTAGTAGCATCCAAAAGTATTTCGACTAATCCATCAACATACCTTTCTGCCGGAGAAAGGCCCGCCTCCGGCAAGCCCAAATGCCTGGCAACAGATGATCTGACAGAATCTCTATTTAAGACTGCACCTTCTATCGCTGATGTTTTAACCGTCTCTTCAACAAGAACTTCTGCCTGTGCTTCATGAGCTAATGCTAAACCAAAAAGTTTCACTTTTGCCAGTATTTTCCCTTGTACTTGCCTTGCTTTGCCCAGTAAAGGCAGAAGAGCTTCACTTTGCCAAAAAAAATCCGTCCAATTTTGTTTCTGCCATATATATTTTGAGTTTTCTGCCATAATATTTCCTTTCTTATGAAGCAAATGGCCTCCTTAATCGCTTCACTATTTGATGCGATTATAATCCTTAATCGCTTCAAATACAAATATTTTCTATTAGCCGGAAAATCGAGTGCAGTCATGCTGGTCGATCAGACGCCAGAGGGGTTATTCTTTCGGCACCTTGCGTATTTCGATTCCCTCTGGTGCCTGCGGATCCATCCCTTTCGTCAGTTGCTGCAGCGGCTTCTGCTGTGGCGACTTAACCTGGATAAGCAGGAGGTGATCGTTGGGCATAGATACTATGGTTATAGAGAACGCGAGGTCCTGGAGCGGTACGTAGTGGATTTAATCTGGAAATTTCTTCCAGCTGTCGCCAATAACTAAAGCTTGACAAAGAATGAACGATATAGATAAAAGATGAATTTGTCTTCATTGTAGTGGTTGTTGTCTTTGATTGCTAACGTAAGTGCTTGGATTTATATGCCTTTCCTGAACTGAAAGCTTGCTTGATGCGGAGCGAAAGATGAATGAAAAAAGAACAGCCCGGCGGCAGGAATACAAAGATCGTCAACGACAGGAGATCATGAACGAGGCCCTGGAACTTTTTTCTGCCCGGGGTTATCACCAGGTTTCCATGCAGGATATTGCCCATGAAGCTGAATTTGCCGTCGGTACCCTTTATAAATTTTTTAAAAATAAGGAAGAATTATACCGGGCAATTATTCTCAATCTCAGCGAGAAATTCAGTTCAGCATTGGGGCAGGCTTTGGAACAGGGTAAGGATGAATATGAACGGCTTCTTAACTATTTAAAAATTGGCGGTGAGATATTTATGGCCAACACTCAAGCTGTCAGTCTTTATTTTATTGAAACCCGGGGGGCCGGATTTAATCTGCGAGCCGGATTGGACGAGGAAGTGATGTGCCGTTATGACCAGATACTGGAATGGTTAAGCAAAGTGTTTGCCGCCGGAATTGAAAATGGTATTTTTCGGCCATTGGATCCTGATTATCTGGCCCGTTCTCTTGACAGCCTGGCTTGCACGTTTCTTTTTGCTTGGCTGGATGATTCCCAGAAATATCCCTATGAGAAAAGTCTAAGGATGATGGATGAAATATTTTTTCATAATATCCTGGTTGCCGATTACCTTGAATCATGAGGTGGGAGGGATGTCTATGAGGATGAAATATGTTGTTTTATGTATGGTCATGTTGATATCAGGATTGACCAGCTGGCTGGCTTTACCGGCTGTGGCGGCTGAGCGAGCCCCCACGGTTCAAAAGGCTGAAACTTTCAGCCTCGAACAGGCCATTGACCGGGTACTGGCAAATAATCCCCTGATCAGTGCGGCGCTGGAAAAAAAGCATCAGGCTGAAGCCGGCGAGTGCTGCGCCCGAGCCGATCTGCTGCCCAAGTTTTCTACCTCATATTCCTATTATCGTCTTCACGATCAGCCCTACGGTTTTTTCGGGCCGGCAGGGAAAATAATGATCGGTGATAAGGATGATTATAAATGGGATATTACCGCGGTGCAGCCGTTATTTACCGGGCTGGCATTGACTACCCGGCGCAAAATTGCCGAGCTTGAGATCTCCGGCCGGGAATTGGAAAAAGAGCAGTTAATCCTCGAGCTGGTCAAAAAAACAAAAGTGGCCTACGCCCGCATATTGCTTGCCCGGCGGCAGCTTGAAGTGGCTGCCAAGGAGGCGGAAAACCTGGCTGCCCATGTCAAGGATGCTGAATATCTCTATGACCAGGGTGTTATTGCTTATAATGACCTTTTGCAGTCCAGGGTGGCACTTTCCCAGGCAGTTCAGCACCGGGTACAGGCTGAAAGCGGGTTGGACCTGGCAGCTGCCGCCCTCAATATGCTGATGAATCGGGACATCTCGGCGGCAATCGAGGTGATTGAGCTGGATATTCAGCCGGCGGTTAATGAAAATCTATCGGCACTCTGGGCTCAGGCGATGGATCAGCGGCCGGTATTACGTTTTTTACAGGTGGCGTTCAAACAGGCTGAGCTGGCAATTACTCTGGCTCGCAGCCGGTACTATCCGCAAGTTTCCCTGGTGGGTCGCTATGAACAGAACGGCAAAAATATAACGGCCGGCAAAAATGATTATCGCAACAGTGATACGGCGGCCATCGGGTTGCAGGCTGACTGGACCTTTTTCGAGTGGGGGAAGACCGGGGCTGAAGTTCGGCAGCGTCTGCATGAGCGTGAAGCCCTGAAGCATAGAATTGAAAATATGAAAAATACCGTCCGTCTGGAAGTGAAAATGGCTTTCAATCGTCTGCGGGTGGCGGATAAAAATGTCAAAACTGCTGTCGCAGCGGTAGAACAGGCCTGGGAGAATTATCGGATTACTAACCTGCAATACCAGCAGCAGGTGGCCACTTCAACTTTGGTACTGGATGCCGCCACCTTTCTGAGCCAGGCGGAAAACAGCTATTACGGTGCCCTGTATGGCTTTATGATTTCCCGGGCCGAATTGGAGCAGGCGGCAGGTGAAAGGGCCAATATCGGCATAAAAGGAATGGCCGATTCGGAGAAGGAGGCTGGCAATGGCTGAGCAAAAAACCGGCAAGGGACGGCTGATAAGCTGGATAGTGATAATGATTGCCGTGGGCTTTTTAGTCCTGGCTTTTTATAATTACCGCCGCAGTCAAAGGGAAAAGATAACGGCAGTAAAAGAGATGCCCCCGGTGCCGGTAGCTGTGCTTAAGGTGGAAGAAGTTTTTATGGATCGGCTGCTGGAAACCAGCGGTGATCTACGTTCCCGGGCTAATGTTTATGTGTTTCCCCAAATAGCCGGCAGAGTTATCGAGAAAATCCTGGTTGATAAAGGTGACCGGGTTAAAAAGGGGCAATTGCTGGTTGTCCTTAATGCCTCTCTGGTTAAGGCCAGGTTTGAACGGGCAAGCGCTGCCGTGGATGCGGCCTGCAGTCAGCTGGAGCTGTTGCAGAAAGATAGACAACGCCTGCAGTTTCTTTTTGAGCATAAAGCAGCGCCCCGCCAGCAGCTTGATCGGATTTTTGCTGAATACAAAGCCGCGGCCGCCAGTCTGAAGGAAGCGGAAGCCGCCCGTCGTGAAATCCGGGTTTTGTTTGATGATCATTCTATCAAAGCAGAAATAGATGGGGTGGTTGCCGAGCGTTTTTTTGATCCGGGCAACCTTTCTGATACCAAAAAACCAATTTTGCGTCTCAGCGATGAATCGTTGATGAAAATTGAACTGACGGCGCCGGAAACTTATTTCTCTCGATTGCGTTTGGGGATGCAGGCGGAATTTCGGGTGGCGGCCTATCCGCAAAAACTTTTTCACGCTTCCCTGGAGAAGATGAATCCGGTGTTTGATCCGGCCACTCGGACCATAAAACTGGAGTTGCAGGTGGCAAACGATGGCTACTTGCTGCGTTCGGGAATGTATGCCCGGGTAAGATTGCATATGGGGAGCCAAAAGGTTCTTGCCATTTCTCGTGAGGCCCTCAATCGTCTGCCGGGTACCGGCAGCTACTATGTTTTTGTGGTTGAAAATAACCGGGTCCATCAACGTAATATCAAGGTCGGGTTGCGGCAGGGTGAACAGGTGGCAGTGATAAGCGGCCTGCAGCCGAGAGAACTGGTGGTGGTCAAGGGGCAGAATCGCCTGCAGGATGGTATGGCCGCGCGTCTGATCAGTAATCAGCCACAACAAAAGGAGAGGCAAGAATGAAACTGCCGGAGTTTTCGGTTAAACAGCCGGTGGCGATTACCATGTTGTTTGGCGCCATTTTGATTATCGGCATATTTTCGCTGCTGCGGATAAATCTTGATATTTTTCCCGATATCAGCCCGCCGGTGGTTTCTATTCTTACCACCTGGCCCGGGGCCAGTGCCTCTGATGTTGAAACCGAAGTCAGCAAAGAGATTGAAGATGAAGTCAATGTAGTCAGTAATCTTGACACCCTGACCTCCAAATCTTTAGATAATCTTTCGGTGGTGGTCTGCAAGTTTGATTGGGGTACCAGCCTTGACGTGGCGACCAATGATATTCGTGACAAGCTGGAGCTGGCCAAGCGTGATCTGCCGGATGATATCGAACCGCCGATGCTCTACAAATTCAGCAGCGCTACCGCGCCGATCATGTTTCTGACCATCAGCGCCGAGCAGAATCTGCCGCGGTTGTATCGCCTGGTGGATAAAGGGATTGCCGATGAACTGCGGCGGGTTCCGGGGGTGGGGGCTATCCAGCTCTATGGTGGCCGGCGACGGCGGATAAATGTGTATTTCGACCTGGCTAAAATTGAAGGCTACCATCTCTCTCTGGCTGCCGTCAACCAGGTACTGGCCAGTGAAAACCTTAATATTCCTTCGGGCAATATTAAAAGTGGTTCCCGGGAATATTTTCTCCGGGTTCCGTGACGTTATCGGAACATGGAGGAAATCAAAGCCACGGTTATCGGTTATTACCACTATCGTCCGATCTACCTGCGGGATGTGGCCACGGTTGAAGACGCCTATAAACCGATGAAACTCAATGGCTGGGGTGATGGGAAACAGGCCATTGTCCTGCTGTTGCAGAAGCAGACCGGTAAAAATACAGTGGAAGTCAGCCGGATGGTCAAGGAAAGGCTGGTCCGTATTCAGTCCCATCTGCCTGCCGATGTGAAAATCAATATTGTTCTGGACAACGCTGAGGACATCATCAGTTCCATCAGGAATCTGCGACTGTCGCTATACTGGGGTATTGTACTGGTGATTCTGGTAACCCTGGTTTTTCTGCGCCGTTTCCGGGCCTCGCTGATCATTGCTTTAGCTATTCCCGGTTCCCTGGTAATTTCATTCATATTTCTTTATCTGTTTGGTTATACCATTAATCTGGTTTCGTTGATGTCTCTGGCTATCGCTTCGGGGATGGTGGTTGATAACGGCGTGGTGGTGCTGGAAAATATTATCCGCCACCGTGAACAGGGAGAATCACCGGTTGAAGCCGCGGTATCCGGGGCCGGAGAAATGGGTCTGGCGATTACCGCTTCAACCATGACCACCGTGGTGGTTTTCGTCCCCTTGATGTTTCTTACCGGGCTGGCCGGGATCATGTTTAAACAGCTTGGTTTTGTTATCGTTATAACCCTTCTGGCCTCCCTGTTCACCGCCCTCAGCCTGACGCCCATGCTGTCTTCCCGCTGGATCAGGAGGGACAGTGAGAATGGTGGTGGCCGAATGGCGATCTTTTACCGCTGGAGTGAAAAGGGTTTTCAGCTGCTGGAGGATGGTTATGGCAGTCTGCTTGGTTGGTCCCTGGGGCATCGAAAAACAGTTTTTTTGCTGGCGGTTGCTGTTTTTGTCAGCAGCCTTTCCCTGATTCCTTTTTTGTCTACTTCTTTTTTTCCGGTGGTGGATTCCGGGGCCATGAGTATTGATCTGCGGCTGGCGGAAGGAACCAGGATCGAGGAAACCAGCCAGGCTGTCGGTTCAATCCTCAAGGATATTAATACCATTGTCAAGCCGGAAGAATTCCGCCACTCATATGCCTTTAACGGCCAGACGGAAACCGGCAAAGGGGTGGCCCTTGGTTTTGATGAAGGAGCCAATGTGGGGCAGGTGGGAGTAAAGCTGGTGGATCGCGATCAGCG
>JAGHCC010000138.1 GCA_021160685.1 Desulfobulbaceae bacterium
AAAAAACAGTATGAATATAGACATGGGCAAAATGAACATAGACATAGACAAAATAATTATACGGTAATGTATTTCGTTACCACCTACTCTCTGAAGATTGTCGGAGCAATCCTGGTATTTCTTATCGGAAAATGGCTTGCCCGCTATATTTCAAATCTGCTCGGTAAACTACTGAGAAAAAACAATGTGGATGAAACCCTGAGTACTTTTCTGGGACAGATCATTTATTATGCCATGTTTGTAATGGTTCTCATTGCTGCGGCAGGTCAACTGGGAATCAACACCACCTCGTTTCTGACTATTGTCGGCGCCGCCGGTTTGGCCATTGGTCTGGCCCTCAAGGATTCCCTGTCCAACTTTGCCTCCGGTGTTATGCTTATCCTGTTCCGTCCCTTCAAAGTCGGGGATGTTGTCACCGCCGGCGGCCAGACCGGTAAGGTGGAAAGCATCGCCATCTTCAGCACCGTCATCACTACTCCTGACAACCAGATGGTCATTGTCCCCAACAGCAGCATTACCTCGGACGTGATCACTAATGTCAACGCCAAGCCCACCAGACGCATCGACATGGTGATAGGTATTGGCTATGATGACAATATCGGTGAAGCCAAGAGTGTTCTTGAAGACCTGATCAAGGCGGACAGCCGGATTCTCTCTGATCCCGCCCCCACCATTGCCGTATCCGAACTTGCCGACAGCAGTGTGAACTTTCTGGTCCGTCCCTGGGTGAAAACGGCTGAGTACTGGGATGTGCGTTGGGATCTGACTGAACAAATCAAACTTACGTTTGATGAAAAAGGCATCAGCTTTCCTTACCCGCAGCAAGATGTCCATATGTATGCGGAAACCGCTGCTGAATAATTTTTTTCTTTTCTTATCCCACCTGGCAGGAGGGCCGGCTTTAACGGCCCTCTTGCAATCTTGATCTATTCTTAGTAAAATTCATTTCGCTTTCATTAACTTAGGGCTCACTCAAAAACAACTTAGCATTCTGAGGCGCAATGTGAACATTTAGAAAAGCGATCTTCAATTATGCAATCCTCAACGTAGCCCTGCTACACCTGCGGTTGCATGCAATCAGATCACTTCTCTAAATGTCCACATTACACTTCATCTCTACTAATTTATTTTTGAGTGAGCCCTTAAACAAAAAATCTTATTTTCAGCCACGAACCCCACGAAAAAACACAAAACTTTTTCTTTTATTTTCGTCCCAAAGCATCCCTGCCTGAGGCAAGAGGATCATGACTTCTGTGAACCGCAAACCGGGCGCCGGCTCAGTTGACAGACAAGAAGCTCTCCTGCACGTCATCCGCGGACTAATGGAAGAGCTGCATCCCGAGATAGCCCTTCCTGTTGTCAGCCTTGACAGCTCCATGGATCGTGATCTGGCTTTTGACAGTCTTGCCCGGATGGAACTCCTTGACCGTCTGGAACAAACTTTTAACCTCACCCTGCCCGAAAAGGCGCTTGCCACCGCCGAAACCCCAAGGGACCTGCTGAGACATCTTGACAGATCAAAAAAAAGGCTGACAGGTTCTCCGATCATCCCGCCTTCCGCACCATTGTCATCAGAGAAAATCGACCTGTCTCCCCATAACGCCCGGACCCTTGTCGAAGTCCTTCTGGCCCATGCCGGGTCTCATCCGGACCGCGGCCACATTATTCTGGTTTCCCAGCATGAAGAAACAAAACTTACTTTCGGCGAGCTGTTAAAAGGTGCGGAGAAAGTCGCTGCCGGGCTCCAGCAGTATAACCTGGAACCGGGTGACACGGCGGCAATTATGTTGCCCACCGGCCTGGATTATTTTTTCAGTTTTTTTGGCATTCTTCTGGTCGGAGCCATCCCTGTGCCGCTTTATCCGCCGGCGCGTCCTACCCAGATCGAAGAGCATTTGAGACGCCATCAGGGAATTTTAAAAAATGGTGGCGCAAAAATCCTTATTACAATCAACGAGGTTAAACCCATTGCCCGCTTTCTCAAGGCCCGGGTCAAAACTCTTAATCAAATCAAAACAGTGGAGGAACTGACCGGCCGGGAAGAGAAATTCTCTCCAACCCCGATTCAGGCCAATGATATCGCCTTTCTCCAGTACACCTCCGGCTCCACCGGCGATCCCAAAGGCGTTGTCCTCAGCCATGCCAACCTGCTGGCCAACATCCGGGCCATGGGGCAGACGATCAAGGCCACCTCGGCCGACGTTTTTGTCAGCTGGCTGCCCCTCTATCATGACATGGGGCTGATCGGCGCCTGGTTCGGCAGCCTCTATTACGGCTGCCGTCTTGTCATCATGTCCCCTCTCTCCTTTCTGGCCCGGCCGGAACGATGGCTCTGGGCCATCCACAAATACGGCGGCACTCTCTCTGCTTCACCTAATTTCGGCTACGAACTCTGTTCCCTTCGCATCAATGACAAGGCAATCCAGGGCCTTGATCTCAGTTCCTGGCGCCTCTCCTTTAACGGCGCCGAGCCGGTCAGTCCGCAAACCATCACGAATTTCAGTCAACGATTCAAATCTTATGGCTTCCAAAAAGAGGCCATGACCCCGGTTTACGGACTGGCGGAATCTTCCGTAGGCCTGGCCTTTCCTCCCCTTGGACGAGGACCGGTCATCGACCGTATCAAACGAGAGACCTTCATGGACTCAGGCGTGGCAGCTCCGGCCCGGGAAGAAGATTCCGTATTGCAATTTGTGGCCTGCGGCCAGCCTCTTCCTAAACATCAGATCAGAATCGTCGACAAAAACGACAGAGAACTCCCTGAAAGGCAGGAAGGCAGGCTGCAGTTTAAAGGGCCATCGGTGACCAGCGGCTATTTCCGCAACCCGGATCAGACCCGCGAACTCTTCCATGGAGAATGGCTTGATTCCGGTGATCTTGCCTATATTGCCGGGGGAGATATCTACATCACCAGCCGGGTCAAGGATATCATCATCAGGGGCGGCAGAAACATCTATCCCCATGAACTGGAAGAGGCTGTGGGCGACATTTCCGGGATCCGCAAGGGATGTGTTGCGGTATTCGGCAGCAAGGACGAGGAATCGGGCACGGAACGCGTCATCGTCCTGGCGGAATCCAGGACAAAAAACGAAAAAACCGTAAAAGAGCTGAAAAAGAAAATTACAAATGTGACGGTTGATCTTCTGGAAATGCCCCCCGACGAGATCATCGTCGCCCCGCCGGGCACGGTCTTAAAGACCTCAAGCGGCAAAATACGGCGGGCCGCAAGCCGGGAGGTCTTTGAGAAGGGAAATATCGGCAAAGCAAAACGGGCGGTATGGTTCCAGCTTGCCCGTCTTGCCTTCTCCGGAATTTTTCCCCAGTTGCGCAGAATCCTGCGCCAGGTCGGCGAAACACTGTATTCCGGCTACTGCTGGACCCTGTTCGGCCTGGTTGGCACCCTGGTCTGGCTGCTAATCATGATTCTGCCCTCTCCGGGATGGAGATGGTCTCTGACCCAAGCGGCGACCAGGCTGCTTATTCTTCTTTCCGGAACCCGGCTGACGGTGCGCGGCGCCGGAAATGTGCCGCAAGACCAATCTTTTCTGGTCGCATCAAATCACATGAGCTACCTGGACGCCTTGGTGCTTACGGCTGCCCTGCCGAAGCCGTGCAGTTTCGTGGCGAAAGCGGAACTGGCCCAAAAACTCCTGCTCAGGCTTCCCCTTTCCCGGCTTGATGTGATCCTGGTGGACCGTTTTGACATGAAACGGGGCGTGGAAGATGCCAGAAAAATCTCACACCTGACCAAGGGTGGCAAGACCCCACTCTTTTTCCCGGAAGGAACCCTGCAGCGCATGCCCGGCCTGCTGCCTTTTCGCATGGGGGCCTTCCTGACCGCAGCCCAGGCCGGGGTTCCGGTCATCCCGATG
>JAGHCC010000312.1 GCA_021160685.1 Desulfobulbaceae bacterium
CACCCTGACCACCCTGGGGTATGGCGATATTACTCCCCAGACCCTGGGAGCCGGTGCTCTATGCCAGATGGAGGCCATTGTCGGACAGTTCTTCACAGCCGTTATTGTGGCCTGGCTGGTCGGAAACATTATAACGGAAAAACAGACTAAGAGTTAAAAAACTGAAGTCATTTCATCCCTGAAGGATTAGATAAGACCAATGTCTGAGGAAAAAACAACTGATAAAGGAAATAATCCTTCTCCTGATGCTCCCGAGAAAGAGAGCGTCACATCTGAAGAAAAAAACAAACGAGATCCGATCAAACTTTGGACAAATATTGTTGTTGGACTCTGCATAGCCATATTTATCGGTCATATCCTTGCCGATAAATATACACCGTATACCAGTAACGGGCGTGTTGAGGCCTTTGTTGTTCCCATTGTGCCCCAGGTTTCCGGCCCCCTGACCAGCATTCATGTGACCAATAACCAGTTTGTCTCTGCCGATCAGGTGTTGGCGGTTATCGACTCGGCCACATATGAACTTGCTGTTCGCCAGGCCCGGGCCGACCTTCAACAGGCAACCCAGACCTCTGAAGCCGATATTTCCTCGGTGACGACCGCCCAGGCAAAAGTTGCCGAGGCCAGGGCAAATCTCCAAAATGCTGAAGTCAAAGGCCGGCGTATCATCAAGCTTTCCAAACAGGGCGCAGCCTCCATGTCCCGGGCAGATGACGCTCGCTCAAGTATTGCGGCCAACAAGGCAAAATTGGCCAGCGCTCATTCAGAACTTGAAAAGGCAAAGGCCAATCTCGGCAGCACCGGCCAGGATAACGCACGGGTCATATCGGCACTTGTTACACTTGAAACCGCCCAGCTTGATCTATATAGAAGTTCCATTCGCGCACCCTCGGACGGAATAATTACCAACCTGACCATTGATGTGGGCCAGTATGCCGGCACAGGCTCACCAATCATGACCTTTATCGCGTCAAAATCAGTCTGGATCCAGGCCGACATGCGTGAAAACTGTTTGCTCAATATCAAAAAGAATAATCCGGTGGAACTGGTCCTGGACGCAGACCCGGGAAGAATTTTCAAAGGTGAGGTAATGAGTGTTGGTTACGGGGTTGCAGATAGTGCCGCTAATACCTTGGGTGGCCTGACAACAGTTCAACCGACCCAGGGCTGGCTCAGACAAGCCCAGCATATGCCGGTGCTGATCCGGTTTTCAGATATTGAGTCTGCCAAGGGGGTTCTTCGTGCCGGTGGCCAGGCAAACGTGATTATCTATACCGGCAATCATGCCATACTGAACAGCATTGGCCGGTTCTGGATTCGGATAATCAGCCTGTTCTCACATATTTATTGATCAATAATGACCCTGCAGGCAGTTCATATACTTCGGATGACCGTCGGCCTGACAACGGCTGTTGCCGTTGCCTATGGCTTTGTCTGGCCGATCTCTTATATTGCCCCTCTTTTTGCCGCTATCTTCCTCGCCTTCCCGGTATGGATTGGTTTGAAAATGGCGGTTCAGCTTCTCCGCCGACTCACCTTCAGTCTGCTGATAGGGCTTGTAATCAGTGAATATTTTCTTAATTTTCCCGTGCTCTGTGTACCGCTTTATGGATTGTTGTTCTTTTTTATCTACTATAACGATACGCCGTCAGCACCGCCCATGGCCGTTATGTTTATGACCATCGGCATCACCATTGTCCCGATCATGGGCCTCTCCGGAGCTGGTCTGGCGCACCTTATTGCCATCGCGCTTCTGTTCAACATGGGGGTTGGACTTTTCTTTGCCTGGCTTTTTCATAGCATTATCCCAAACAGCCTGGCAAAAGACTCCCTCCAGGCACAACCTGTAAAAAAACCAGCTCCGCCGCCGGCACCATCACGGGAAGAACGGGCCCGTCTGGCCCTGGTCAGTACTATTGTGGCCCTTACTGCTGTTACCCTCTTCTTTGCCATGAACCTGAGCTCCTATGCATTAGCCATGATTCAAATCTGTTTAATGGCTTGAGCCCCGAATGCCAACGCCTCTTTTCAGTCCATGAAGGGGAATGCCATTGCCTGTTTAATCGGTGGAGCAGCAATTATAATAGCCTATAACCTTCTTGCGGCTGTACCGAGCTATCTGTTTCTGGTGGCTTTGGTTCTCTGTTTTTCTCTTTTATTCAGCAGACAGATCTATGGTGGTGGAGCAATGGCCAAAGCCTTTATGTCCGGTTTGACCACCTTTCTCGTTCTTCTTGGAAGTTCCACAATTGCCGATACGTCCGCCAGTGCAAATTTCTACTTGCGTATCGCACAGATACTTTTTGCCGGTCTCTTCGCCGTAGCAGGCCTTATTATCGTCGAACACCTTCTGCGGCCCAGAAAAAGGCGTCTGCGGATGGCTCTGTCAAAATTAAAAGCGTCTTGAATCTGTCCCCGTGAGTTCATCAATTCCTGAATTCCCGCAGCATATTCGGATGATGCATCTCATCCTCCATATCAATGGTGTGGCAGACCTTGCAGTTGAAATTTGATCCAATGGGCAGTGGACTGCCCTGGTACTGCAGGGGCTGCATGACATCCCGATTTTCTCCGTAGGGGTTAGTGGCTCGGTAGACCGCGTGGGGACTGTTATGACAGGCGGCGCAGAAGATCTGTTCGCTCATCTCCCGCCGGTTTCTGTAAAGAGAATCCATATCTCCCGTCCAGCTATTAAAGGCGTCCATGCTTTCCGGAGCCTCGAAGTCCTCATGACAATTCAAACAGTCCGGCAGGTTTTTCCATGGGCTGCGGGGAACAATTTCATCAACACTGGCAAAATTGACCGGTTTCAGATGTCGTATGAGTCGGTCGGCCCTATTTTTTCCGTTTTCGAGTTCTTTTTTCAGCAGGCTAAGAGCATGTTCAGCCATGGTTCCATGACACATGGTGCAATCAAGGGCAAGCTCGTTATGCATGCCTCGAAAAAAACGGGTCGCCCCGGTTTCAGCACCGGGATGACAGACCGTGCAGGCTTCTGCTCCCTTGTTGACAAGATAATTGGCATGGAAGCCATGCAGTGAGGCGGAAAGAGTCAGAAGGTTGGGATCGCCCTTGTCGTTACTCAGCAGGTCAGCATGGCAGTCTTGACAGCGAATCTTGCCTCCTTTCTTTGCCTGGGCCAGAAGTGTGGTATGACTTCGCTTATCATGGGCGGTAAGGATATTTTCAGCGGTGGCGTCGGTCATGACAATAGGATTTGTCTCCGGTCTGCCTCCGTGACAGCTGGCGCAGCCGATTTCACTGGAGACCGGAATCACGACTTTTGTCCGGGCCAGTTCATGGCCCGCCGCATTCTTTGCAAAAACAGTGAGCAGCGGATAGGGCTGAAAATCTTTTCCGGCAGACCAGGGAGAAATACTGATCTGCTCACCTATAAAAAAACCATCGCCGGCAACCAGTGTTCCGCTGGCTTTGCCGCCGTCAATTTCATAACTTAAAATGATTTGGTCCGTGACGATTTCCGGAGTTTTACCCCGGCGAACGAGCTGGGCTTTGATGGTCACATTGCCCGGCATCAGGTCAATCAAGGCGTTGTTGCCGCTGGTCATATTCATTCCCATATCGCTCCAGGCAAGAAGAACATATTTGGAGTAATCCATTTGAAATAGTGGAATTTCAACTTTCAGTGGCTTTATTTCAGCAACTTTTACATCCGACGATTTTCCGCCCAGGGTTTGAGTGAGAAAAAGGGCAAGGGCCTCTTTTTCCCTGTCCACACCGGCAAATGGGGGCATATAGGGGCTGAAGGAGTCCAACCCGTCAAGAATGGCCGTCATGCCGAAATAATCAAAGGGGGCCGTGACCGTGAGAATATCATTAATTGGCCCACCAATGGAATGGCAGGGCAGACAGAGCAGATTAAAAATCTCCCTGCCGGCTTCAGCTTGATTGTCATTTGTGATTTGTCTGTTTTTCACCCAGCGTGCCGACTGGAGAATACCCTTTTCTGTGACCCGGTCCTGATCCGCCTTGAGAATGGATGTTGAATACATATAGTCCCGGATAATATAGGGCTTTCTGCCCCCTTCCCTGACAAACTCAAACGCTCCCATATAAATCAGCCCGGCTATGAGCATCAATGCCGTCAGAGTACGACTCGCCTTTTGCGGCAGCTTGACGGCCATAATAAGCCCACCTGCAATCAGCAGCACTGAGCAGACCACAAAAGCCTGAATAAAGCCGGTCAACTCCGGCATTCTCTCAAAGATAAGTCCCTGCAGTTCTGGAGGCAGGGCTGAAATGTACCACCAGGCCGAGGCCAGAAAAAGAGCAAAAGGAGCCAGCAGCCACAGGGCGCAGAAGCGCACCATTTTGATGCGCAGGGTGTCATCTTTTATATTAGTGGCGGTGACCAGCCCAAAGAGTCCGGCGATCATCAGGGCGATAAAGGTACGAAAAAACAGGGCCGGCCAGAATGTCGGATTGAAAAAACCGTCCCAGAAGTTGCGGGTCTCAATCCAGGCACCCGGCGTCAGCATGTAGTCGATGATGCCGTTAATGACAAAAAGCGACATCCAGGCGCAGCCAAAATAAATCCAGCCGATGATCAGATGATTACGGTTATCCATCCGGCCAAAGGTGTAATAGTAGATAAAAAGAGCGACAATCTCGGCGAGAAAAAAGACCCATTCAATGGCCCAGGCAAAGACAAAGGTATGAATCAGCGACGAGGTCGCCGCCGGATTCAGCAGAGCAATGGTGAACCAGATCGCCACTCCGGTAAGGCCGCCTGCCACCATGGTGACCAGGAGAAAAAAGAGCGTATGTTTTTTTACAAAGGCAAGGATTCCAGCATCATCCTCCCTGAGTCCTTTTATTTCGGCCAGGACAAGGAAACGACCGCCGCCCACGGCAACATGAGAGATGTAGACATGGAAAACTGCAATGCAGGCAATCAGCAGACCGCCGCCAAAAAAATCAAGCTGCCAGACAGGATAATTCATGACTGCACCTCCCCGGTTTGCGCTGCGATTTTCAGCATCCAGGCAATAAGAGCCAATCCGGCAGCAAAAATAATGAGGAATAGAATCATGGGAAGATACTCCGGTCTTACCTCGAGATCCCCTGGCGAAAAGTAAGGCCGGAGGTAGGCTGTCCGGGTGAAATCACGAACCAGGATCATCTGAAACACTGTGGCCAGAGCCCAGCCGGTTGCCTGAAATACCCTGTTTACCCGGGCATGCATCACGGATATCCATCCGCTAACCACTGAGCCGATGAGGAAAAACGCAAAAAGCGCGCCGCTCAAAGTTGACACATCATGGGTGAAGTCAGGCAGACTTCCTAAAAACAGAAAACCAAGTGGAAAATTGATCAATGTGGCCCACATGAACCAGGAGCAGCCATACTGTACCCAGCGTTGGGCTTCTCCGTCCCCCCGTTTTCTGCGGAATTCATAGAACAGGGCCACGGACAACCCGCCGATGGCTAAAGCCGAGGCCATAAAATGAAGATAGCGGGGAATCAGGGTCGGATCACCGAGATTAAGGAGAAAGCCTGACTGATCTGCAAAATAGCGCGGCCAGGATTCGGGGTTCTGCATCATGGTTAAATTGTTGGAAAATAAAAAGGCGATGAACAGAAAAATCGATACGGTGAGAGTAGGCAGTAGAATGCGGCCAATACGTAGAGAATCATATTTCAGGATGAACGTATAGGACGAATAGTAGGCGATGATCAGCAAAAATACCAGGGACAGCCACAGGGTGGCCATCAGAACTGAGCTGGTGTACAGAAACTGACCGTAGAGTACCTGGAGAAAAAGGAGCGGTGCCACCCCGAAATTCACCGTAAAGGCGATGATAAACGGCATTTTTTTCCCAATTTCCCTGCTCAGTGGCTGCGGGGCCGGTCCCTTGAAGAGATGATTCACCCAGGCAATGACAGCGCCGCCCACCATAATATTCATCGTCACCATATGCAGAAAAAAGGTGATCAGGAGCAATCCCTGGAACCAGCCCCAGGACACGGGGATGGCATCAGGCTGAGGAATGAGCGCGCTAGGATCCATGATGTTCTCCGGAAAAGAGATTATAAAAGTATAAGATGAGGCCTTCGTAAAAACTATTTTTTCAACACAAAAGACGCGAAAGGCGCAAAGGTTTTAATTTAAAATCAAATAGTTACTCTTGCGTCTTTTGTGTTAAATTTTAACTTTTTACGGGTTCATCATAAGATGAACATTCAGAATACAAACCTGACAACACAGGCAGTGGAAATAACAATTATGCAAAGTACATTTTTTTGTTATAAAAATGAAAGAAAAAATGAGATGTTACGGTATTAAATTTAAGGGGATGTGGGAAATCAACAGCAGAATTATATGCTTCTAAGTAACAAGATTTCGACAATTACTCATAAATATCGTAATAACAACATGATAAACACAAGAACTTCGTACACGTCATCCCGGCATGTTTTTAGCCGGGATCCAGAAACTTGCCACACACTCCATCCTGGATTCCGGCTAAGACCATG
>JAGHCC010000244.1 GCA_021160685.1 Desulfobulbaceae bacterium
ACGGAACCCATCACCTGCAGGCCAAAAAATTTTCTGACAAAAAGATCAACAAACATCTGGTTGGGAGCCTTGAAATCGGCCATGGCATAAGCCTTGGCCTGTGCCCGGCCATTCATGATTTCCGGTTCCGGAACTCTTTTCATTCTCTCTGCTCCAACTATAAATCGTTCACTACGGCTTATTCAACCCTGTTTTCTTTTACTTTGCCGTACCAATTTTTCATATTAAAATCCTTCATTCCTATAAACTCGACCGATTTTGACCTGTTTGGGTTCCGTTGTAAAGAAATTCCGGAACTATTCAGCAACACCCACTCGATGTCTCGTTGCACTCGCTTATCGGGAGTCTCGTTCCTCGCTTATCACTGAACTGTTACAGTATGGTGTTTGGACCAATTATTTATTGTATCACCTGGATAGTTATGAAAATCCATAAATAAAAGATCAAATAAAAATAAAATCTTACCAGGCATCCTGTATCCAATTGACTTTTCATTTTAATCCTTATAACGTGCCAGAACTCATTGATAAAAATAGAGAAGTCGGTTTTTTAGAGGGGGGAGGATATGAAATACCGTTTCATCTGGGGCATGGTAATTGGCTTTGCCCTGTTCCCGGCAATATTTGCTTTGGCGGACGGAGCAGATTTATTTGCCCGGAAATGCGAATCCTGTCATAAAATTGAAGGTCAGGCTGCGCCTGTTAATCCGGCAGATAAGGCGGGAATTGTCTGGGTCAAATATTTTAAAAGGGGACGTCACCCCGTGGACCTGGGAAAAGATCTGAATGATGAAGAGCTGAAGTCGGTGGTTCAGTATTTACGGGAACACGCCGCCGACAGTGATCGCCCGGCAATGGCGGCAATACCGAATTAAAGTAGCCATTCATCAGTAGCCCCAATAAGCGGTTACGAATTAGACGTAATAGACAGCGGGAGGAAGGGAGATGAAAAAAACCTTATTAAGCCTGGGAGTCATGCTGGTCTGGGCCAGCAGTGCCTTTGCCGGAGTTGGTGGTGAAACAGTCACCATGCCGGCGGATGTCTATAAGGCGATTCTGGAGAGGCTGGATAGCCTGCAGAAACGGGTCGATGACCTGGAGCAGGAGGAGGCAACCGTCCAGCCCACCAGGGAACAATATGACAAATTGACTCAGGATGTAGATAATATTTATGACACCCTGGACGAGGTTGAAACCAAGACTCTGCAGGATAGAATCAACTTTGGTGCTGAACTGCGCACCAGGGTGGATAATTACAAATTTGACAATATGGGGACCAGAACTGATTTATTAACAGGCGCGCAGAGCACAAATGATGCCGGCCATGATGATAACAACTGGTCAAATCGTTTCCGGCTCAACATGGATGCCGAGATCAGCAACAGCCTGTCATTTCACGGCCGCCTGGCCGTGTATAAAAACTGGGGAGACAGCGATTACACCGAAACCGATCTCTATGTTGATATCAACCAGGCACATCGCCCGGGCACCACTTCAGTGAAGCTTGACCGCGCTTATATTGACTGGATTCCGCAAGGTATGCCGGTTCCCCTGGCCCTGACCATCGGCCGGCATCCCTCCACGGAAGGCCCTCCTTATGAGTTGAAGGAAAACAGGCTTCGTCAGTCAACCTATCCGGCCCTGCTTATTGATCTGGAAACAGACGGGATTGTGGGCACCATTGGCCTGGAACAGTATACAGGCCTGAAAAATTCCGCTTTCCGTCTTGCCTATGGTATAGGCTATCATTCCGATTTTGACAATTCAGACTCCTTCTCTTTTCTGGATGATGACGAGGCTGGCGACTCCACGATGTTCGCCAGCTTCCTGGAAAGTGAAATGCCGGGTCTGCCGGGCAGCCTGGCTATTCTCAGTTATGTCCATATAGATGACGTGCCCTCTTCCTTCCGGGGGCCCAATGATGACGATGGCAATCCCGCCAATGTCAATCTTGGTGATCTTGATCTTTACGGCATTCATCTCCAAGTCGACGATCTCAAGAAATCCGGTTTTGACCTCTTTGTCTCCTGGGGGGCGAGCCGAAGTGACCCCAACGGCAAGTTTGCCACGTATCCCGGTTATGGAGATATGGGACTTCTCACTGCTGACGGCCAGGACAGAAAATCAGGCTCGAGTCTGTATGCCGGTCTGCGCTACAAGCTTCCCATTGAGATGCTGAATCATCCCAAGATAGGCTTTGAATATAATCATGGCAGCAAGTACTGGATCAGCATGGGCAACGCCAGTAGTGAGCTGTATAATAAGCTGGCTACCCGGGGTGATGTCTATGAAATATATTATATCCAGCCCATAAGCAGGCATCTTTTCTTTCGGGCCGGCTATACGTCCATTGACTATGATTATACCTTGAGCGGTTACCATACAGGCCAGCCAGTATCCACTGACGCGGAACTGGAAAATTATTACTTACTCATGGATTGCCGTTTTTAAATTCGAACCTTTTTTGAGCTATGAACAATTCTGATCATACTGGACTGCCGGAAAACTACTGTGGCCGCATTTTATCCGGCAAATTCAGCGATGAATTAAAACGGCGGGTCTCTGAACTATGCCATGTGTTCAATAATATGAACGACATCGGCTCACCTGCCATGCTCTATCTTTCCGCCTGGAAAGAAGATGAAAAAATTATCTGGTATGAGCATATCGACAGACAGTTTGCCACCCTTCTTGGCTGTAATTGCCTTAAGGCACCGGAATGTCTGCGTAATGCCATCATTGACTGGAGGGTCTACCGCTATGATGATCGGACCAATCCGGAAATTCATGAAAAAATTCTGACCAAAGAGGAACTGAGGAGTGTCCGTTCCGGCCTGCGGAAAGAGGTGGAGAAAAAAGGCTCGGTAGAGGCAATTTACAAAATAGCCAGGCCGGATGGCACAATCTGCTGGCTTAAGGATCAGGCCTCTGTGGAAACCTTCAGCCGGGATGGCATCTGCCTTTCTCTGGGAACTCTGACCGATGTCTCCAAGGAGATGGCCCAGAAGGATCTTCTTGAAAAGATCGGTTTTTTTGACGAGTTGACCAAGTTGCCGAAACGCAATATCCTGCACCGGATTATTGAGATCAATCTTGGTCAATATGAAAGAAAACATATTGCTGATTTTTCTTTTTTGATGATGGATATCGATTATTTTAAATCCGTCAATGATACATATGGCCATCAGGCAGGGGACCATGTGCTGGTCACCCTGGCCGAAGTCATGACCTCATGCAAACGGAAAGAAGATGAAATCGGCCGTTACGGCGGCGAAGAGTTTTATGGTGTCTGCATCGGTAATATCAGGAGCAGCATTGAGTTTGCCGAACGGCTGCGTGAAAAAATAGCGGCATATTGCTTTGAGTATCACGAGCAAAATATTCCGGTGACGATCTCCATCGGCGTGGCGGCGGCATCTGAATTTGTTAAGGTGGAGATGGATCAATTAATTAAACTGGCTGATCAGCGGCTTTATAAGGCA
>JAGHCC010000137.1 GCA_021160685.1 Desulfobulbaceae bacterium
GGTCAGTTCATGATAATGGGTGGCAAAGATGGTTTTAACGCCCTTGCCGTTTTTGTTCAACAGGTCCTCAGTAACGGCCCAGGCTATGGAGAGGCCGTCAAATGTACTGGTGCCGCGGCCGATTTCATCCAGGATCACCAGGCTTTTTTCCGTGGCATTATTGAGGATATTGGCGGTCTCGTTCATCTCCACCATGAAGGTGGACTGACCCCGGCGCAGATCGTCCATGGCCCCGACCCTGGTGAAGATCCGGTCCACCACGCCGATTCTGGCCGAGGCCGCCGGCACAAAGGAGCCCATCTGGGCCATGAGGACAATCAGGGCGGTTTGGCGCAGCACCGTAGATTTTCCGGCCATATTCGGCCCGGTGACAATGAGGATCTCGTTTTTTTTCTGGTCCAGCCGCAGATCATTGGGCACAAAACGGCCCGCAGGCAGGGCTCGTTCAATCACGGGATGACGGCCTTCTTTTATGACGATCTCTTCCCCGTCATTGATCGTGGGTCGGACATAGTGATACCGCTCAGCCGCTTCGGCCAATGATGTGAAAAAATCAATCCAGGCGATGAAGGCTGCGGCCCGCAGAATTCTGGAACTGGCCTCGGCAACCTGACTGCGAATTTCAGTAAAGAGGCGGTATTCCAGTTCCAGTCTTTTTTCTTCAGCCCCCATGACCTTGTTTTCAAACTCTTTTAACTCCGGCGTAATAAAACGCTCGGCATTGACCAGGGTTTGTTTACGGATATAGTTTTCCGGCACATTGGCCTGCTGGGCCCGGCTGACCTCAAGGAAATAACCAAAGACCCTGTTGTAGCCGATTTTGAGTTTGGAAATTCCCGTCCTCTGCCGTTCCTTTTCCTCCAGGGCCAGAATGAGCTGCTTGCCATCGGTCATGATGGACATCAGCTCATCAAGGGCCGGATCATGGCCTTTTTTAATCAGCTTGCCTTCCCGCAGGCCCACGGGCGCGTCGTCCCGGATGGTCTTTTCCACAAGATCATGCAGATCATGCAGATCATCGAGATCCTGGGCCTGCTCGTTGAGAAGTCCCTTGCTTTGCAGGGCCAGCTCCCGCAGACGGGGCAGCAGGGCCAGGGAGGTTTTCAGGGCGGTGAGATCCCTGGCATTGGCGCTGCCCAGCACCACCCGGCTGTTTAACCGTTCCAGGTCATAAACGCTGGTCAGGATTTCGCGGAATTCCTGCCTGAGGAGAATTGGATCGGGCTCATCCGCAGCCGCGCCGATTTCAAGATGCCTGGGACGTGCGCCAAAGAAAAACTCAACTGTTTTCAGGCGAAGATTGATTGCGGTCGGGTCCTGCAGAGGAAAGAGAAGATTGCGCTTCAGCAGCCGGGCGCCCATGGGTGTCCGGCTGAGATCCAGAATCGCCAGCAGAGAGCCGTCGCGCCGGCCGCCGACAATAGTCTGATTCAGTTCCAGGTTGCGGCGGGTCGAATCGTCAAGGATCAGGATATCATCAAGTTCAATGACCCGCAGACGTTCAATGTGGGCGCAATTTGTTTTCTGGGTTTCCTGAACATAGGCAAGGAGTGCTCCGGCGGCGCAGATGGCAGCCCGCATCTCTTCACAGCCGAAACCGGCCAGATTCATTACCTGGAAATGATCCAGCAGGGTTTCCCTGGCAAGCTCATGAACAAAAAGAGAATCTGTTCGCCGGGTGACGCAGAGATCAGGAAGCACGGCCGAGAGTCCTTCGATGACCTCATTGTCATCATCGCGTTCAGCGGTCAGGAGCTCGGCAGGTGCCATCCGGGCCAGTTCATCCAGGGCGCTAGCTTCATCCTGCCGTTCGGCCAATAGGAACTCGCCGGTGGAGATGTCAAGAAAGGCAAGGCCCCAGCGTTCTTTTTTACAGATTCCGGCCAGATAGCGGTTGGTCCTGGTGTCTAGGACCTGGTCCTCGGTGACCACGCCCGGGCTGATTACCCGCACCACTTCCCGTTTCACCACGCCTTTGGCCTTTTTCGGATCCTCCACCTGCTCGCAGACCGCCACCCGGAAACCGGCATTGACCAGTTTGGCCAGATAGGAGGCCGCCGCATGGTGGGGCACACCGCAGAGGGGCACCTTGTTCTGATCATCCTTGCTGTTTCGCGAGGTTAAGGTAATACCCAGGACGCGGGAGGCGGTGACCGCATCATCAAAAAACATCTCGTAAAAGTCACCAAGCCGGTAGAAGAGAATGGCGTCTGGATGCTGCTCTTTAATCGCCAGGTATTGGCGCAGCATTGGAGTGATTTTCCGGGCCGGTTTGATGTTGGCTGTCAAAACTGGATACTCGTTTTTTTATAGGGGGTTAGATTGAAGATTGAAGGGTGAAGGATAGCCAAACATTGAAATTGTTCTCTCATAAAGACGCAGAGTTCGCAGAGAAAAAAATGAGTCACCCTGTGTTTCCTGCGTCTCTGAGAGAGAAGGAACAACTAAGAAAATCTATCGATTTTGTCTTATTTATTTAAAGCACGACATAAAAACTCAAGTGCTTCCGAATCAACGAGACCATGTTCAGCTGAAATCAACACATCCAATTTCTTATCGGCAAACCACCATCTCCGTCCTGGCTTGCCATGAATAAAAAGCTTGCGTCTGTTGTTGATAGAAATCAGTCCCAGTTTTTTGGCCATCTTACGAATTTTTTTGTTTAATTTTTCAAAATCTTTGCCGGCCGTTTTGATTTTTTTTTCACATTGTTTACTCATGTCGTTCTCCTTGGGTTGGAATAAAATCAGCCTGGGAGGCTGTTTGAAAATGCCATTTTTCCCTATGCCATGCGCCATCAGCCTTTTTTAACAGGGAGCTACGCCAGGCCGGGAACTTCAAAGATTTTGCCTGAAAGATTGTCACCCACCTTAAGGACAGCGTAGGTTCCTGGCGCGCCATAACGGCCAGTGCCGAGGAAGCTGCCGGGATTGATAAAGAGGATGTCACCAAGCCTGTGGCAGACCGGTATATGGGTATGACCGGAAACAATACAATCCACTTGGTCAAATTCTTTTAACAGACAGTTTTCAGTATCATAACGGCAGTTCATGCCGTGGATCAGGCCGATATGAAAGTTGCCCACAGTGATGATCTTTTTTGTGGGCAGACTGTTCCGTGAAGAACCATGACACATGTTGCCGTGGACGGCATGAACTTTTTTACCGGCAAATACATCAAGCACAGAGAGGTCGGTGAGGTCTCCGGCATGGAAAATCATCTCCACATCAGCAAAACATGCGGTAGCCTGTTGGCGAAAACGATCATCCGGCCTGACAAGATGGGTATCGGAAAGAATGCCTATTTTTACAGTCATGGCTTTTTTTAATTTGTTATTGCCTCAGCTTCAAGATACAAGTACATTTTTTCAGCCTTCCAGAACCGCATCAATCTTTTCCCGGGCCTCCGCCAGGCTGATACCGGTAAGCAGAACCCGTTTCTTTCGGCTCTGCAGACCGCTCTTGATGTTGATTCCTTTTTTGGGGATTGAGAAAAAATCAGCCAGAAATTTGACAACGGCCTTGTTGGCTTTGCCGTCAGCCGGCGGGGCAGTAACAGCCAGCTTCAAATTTTCACCATGGAGGCCGACAATCCTATTTTTTGAGGCCCTGGGCTGGATATGGAGAGCCAGGGAAAGAGAGCCCTTTTCTTCCCTGAGAAAGGTCATTTTTCCTCGGTTTTATCTTTTTCACCCTCACCTTCTTCATCATCAATGACCACGGCAGGCTCATGTTCCTGATCAAGGGGGTCCGCCAGGCTGAAAAGCATGTCGCCATCCAGATCGGGCATGGTTGGCTGACCCTTGTCGTCTTCATCCTGATCGTCAGGAGGCGAATCAAAAAGTGAGGTGTTGAGATTCACCACGTCTTCAACGGACTCCTCCTGCTCTTCCTGGTCATGAGTGGCCGGATCATCCAGATCGGGAAGTTCGATGTTCTGGTAGAGATCATCGAGGTCATCATCTGTCTCTGCCCCGGTTTTTTCGGTTTCACTCTCCTCTTCTTTAACCTGGGGTTGGAAAGTATACGGATTGGAGTCCTCTTTGCCATCGATCGCGTCCAGTTGGAACTGCAGAAACTGGCGGAGTTCACCCAGAATATCGTCTTTTTTTCCTTGGAGCCGCCCAATTTCTTCCTCCAGGGAGGCGACCCTCTCCTCAGCTTCCGTCTGGATCCGTTCTGCTTCCTTGCGGCTTGAATCGAGAAGATCATCGGCTTCCTGTTTGCTTTTTTCCTGCATTTCATCGGCGATTTTTTGGGCGGAGAGGAAGGCATTCGAGAAGGTTTTTTCCTGTTTTTTGAACTGGGTCATCTCCGCCTCGAACGTATCAATTCTCTCCTGAAGCTTTTTATTGTCCGTGGAGAGCAGCAGGTAGTGTTCGGCAACCTTTTCCAGAAAAGCGTCAACTTCATCAACATCAAAACCACGAAATCTGGCATGAAATTGCTGAGTCTGTATTTCTTCAGCCGTTAATGTCATTATCAGCCTCCGTTTGTTGTTGTTTTTATTGAAAAATTAGCAAAGAAGAAAACTCTATCCCAGGGAAGACGCCAGGCTATGCAGAGTCGGCACCAGAAAACCCCGTAAAAAGAGAATGGCCATAATCAGAATCATGGGTGAAAAATCAATCCCCCCGGCCGAGCTGAAAGGGATGAACCGCCTGATTTTGAATAAAAGCGGATCCGTCACTTCATGGAGAAAGCGGACAATGGGGTTATGGGGATCGGGATTGACCCAGGAAATAATGGCCCTGCCGACGATAACCCACATGTAGGCGCCCAGGACAAAATCGACGAGAGTAGCAAGGGCGCTTAAAAAATTACTGATGACGAACATTTTTTCTCCTTACATTAAGAGGATCTGGGAACTGATTTCCATGACAGCCCGGCTGGCCCTGGAGTCGGGCGAGATTTCCAGGAACGGTTTCTGGCTTCTGATTGCTCTGACGACAGCGCTGTCCTGGGGCATGGCACCAAGATAGTCAGGAGAAATCTGTAGAAATTTTTTCAGCACATTTTTCATGTTGTTAAAAACCTGCCTTCCTTCCTTTTTACTTTTGACATTGTTAATCAGCAGGTGAAACCGGTTTTTGCCGAAACGGTGAAAAAGAACCTTGATCAGGGCGTAGGCGTCGGTCATGGCAGTCGGATCAGGTGATAAGATGATAATATTGTTGTCCGCCCAGTTGTTAAACCAGAGGACCGCGTCGCCGATTCCGGCGGCCGAGTCCACCAGGACATAGTCAAATCTGTCGATGATATTCTCCAGCGCGTTGATCAGAAAGGCCTGCTCCTCGTAGGAGATGTTGGCCATTTCCGGTACACCGGAGCTTGCCGGCAGAACCTTGAAGCCCGGCTCGATTTCCACCAGGATGGAGGACAGGGGTCTTTCCTCGTCAATTGTTTCCCTGAGAGTATGACGCACATTCAGCCCCAGGAGCACATCAACATTGGCCAGCCCCAGGTCGCCGTCAACTAGAAGAACTTTTTGTTTCTGGCGGGCCAGGCAACAGGCCATGTTAACGGAGAAAGAGGTCTTGCCCACTCCGCCTTTGCCGCTGCTGACACAAATTATTTTTGGAGAATTGGTCATATATTTTTAAGTTTTCAATTATTAAGAAAAGCAAAAAGCTGGCTCCTCTCCTCAACCGTTACCTGGCATGATTCTCGGGACCGTTGAAGGAGATCCTGTTCCGGCACTGGACAGACCAGGGAGTTCGGTTGACAGTCCGGGTCCCTGCTTATCTTTGTTGCAATTACTTTTATTTTTTTTTTGTCGAGGCTGGCGTCAAAAAGGATTATACCCACCAGTCGTTTCTGTTCATCTTCAATCGCAACCGTCTGAACACCATTTCGGCAGGACCGTTGCATCAGATCCTGAAAAAAAGACTTGTTTTGATTGGATCGAGCCGCAGCCATTGGGATCAGGAAACTTTGCTGCCGGCGGAAACCGGAGCCGAGACTGCCGACAGAACGAGCTTGCCGTCGTCTTTGGCGGCCAGCACCATGCCCTGGGATTGGACTCCCATCAGTTTCACCGGTTTCAGGTTGGCGACAATGATAACCTGTCTGCCGACAACCTCTTCAGGGTTGTAATGTTCGGCAATGCCGGCCACCACGGTGCGCTCTTCCGGAGCTTTGACGGTCAGCTTCAGAAGTCGGTCTGATTTTTTGATTTTTTCAGCCGCCACGATCTCGCCGATCCGGAGATCGAGTTTCAAAAAATCATCAAAGCTGATCAGACCGTCGTCTTCTGCCGGTTTCTCTTTTTTTGCCTTTGTTTGGGCTGGCTTGGAAGCGCTGTTTTTCTTTTTTTTCTTTTTACCGCTGTCAAGCCGCGGAAACAGGGCGGAAATTATAGTAATTTTAGTTCCCGGTTCAAGGAGACCCCATTGGGACTGACCGTCCAGAGCAGGTGCAATTTTCACTCCCAGGGCCTCCCTGATCTTTGCCGATGTTGCCGGCATGATGGGCTCCAGGGCCAGGCCGATGAGGCGGAGGGATTCAAGCAGGGTATAGAGAACTGTTTGCAGGCGGCTGTCCAGAGCAGGATCCTTGGCCAGTTCCCAGGGTGCGTTGCTGACAATGTATTTGTTGGCCATGCTGATGACCGCCCAGATGGTTTGCAGGGCCTTGTTAAAGGCAAAATTGTTCATATGGGCTGCGTAATTGGTCACCATGGTCGTGGCAGCCTCGGCCAGTTCTTTGTCACTTTCCGTCATTTCCGCCGGCGTCGGTACCTTACTGTGGCCGAATTTACCGACCATGGTGAGTGAACGGCTGAATAGATTGCCAAGATCGTTAGCCAGGTCTGAATTCTGCCGCGCCACCAGGGCCTTCGCACTGAAAGAGGAATCCAGGCCAAACGACATCTCCCGCAGGAGAAAATAGCGCACCGCATCAACTCCGTATTTGTCAACCAGATCGGCGGGCCGAACCACATTGCCGATGCTTTTCGACATCTTTGTATCTTCTACGTTCCAGTAGCCGTGCACATGCAGTTTTCGATAGGGCGCAATACCGATGGATTTCAGCATGGTAGGCCAGTAAATGGCGTGGGGCTTAAGAATGTCCTTGGCAATGATA
>JAGHCC010000112.1 GCA_021160685.1 Desulfobulbaceae bacterium
GTAGTTGCTGGAGGTCCAGGTAAAAAGGTCAAGTAAACTTGTTCCCTCCATACTGTAGAGCCAGTCAATAAGCGCCCGGTCATCAACGGGATTAAAAGGTGCATAGATAGCGGAAGAATAGACTCCCAAGACAATGATGACCAGACAGAGTGACTGCATGGGAACCGATAGCTGCTTCATGACACCTGATCAATAATATCGAGAAACAAAGCCTCCAGACTCCGGCGCTGAGGCTCAATAAATTCGATCTGCCCATCATTTGCAAAAAGTTGTTCCATAAAACCCCGATACTGAGCCCGAGGGACGGTCGTGCTCCACCAGCCATCTTCCTGTTTGGAAATTTTATAATCCGGAAACAGGTCAGAAGAACAACCACTCACCTTGACAGAATACCCTTCAATGCCACTTTTTAAGACATCAGCAACATTGAGAACGGTCTGCATCTTACCAGCAGCAATAATCCCGACCCGATCACAGACCTCCTCGACATCAGCAATCACATGAGTACTGAAAAATATCGTTTTCCCCTGTTGTTTGAGCTCGAGTATAATTTGCTTTACTAGCGCTCGACCAACCGGATCTAGACCACTCATGGGTTCATCAAAAATTAGCAGGTCAGGATTATGGAGCAGCGCCTGAGCTATACCGAGACGCTGCACCATCCCTTTACTGTAACCACGGATTGGCCGGCGAGCAGCCTCCGTCAAGGTCATAAGTTCCAGAACACGTTCCGATTCAAAACGTATCGATTCAGTGGACATGCCGAAAATACGCCCTATCATAGTGAGATATTCCTGAGCAGTCAGGAAATCATAAAAGGTTGGATTCTCAGGCAAATAACCGACCTGTATCCGTGCCCCTGCAGCACCGGTCGGTTGTCCAAAAAGAGAAGCACTTCCATTGGTCGGGCGGATTTGTCCAACCAGAGTTTTGATTGTGGTACTCTTTCCAGCCCCATTGGGACCGAGAAAACCAAACACCTCCCCAGCAGCCACAGAGAGATTCAAATCTTTCAGTGCCACAACTACCTTGCCGCGACGACCTCGGTAAGTTTTCGATAGAGATTCAATTTCAATCGGATTCATTTTACTCTCAATACTTTTTCACCGGTTAGTAGGAGCAACAAATTTACTTGACGTTCTAACTTTGCCCTGTTCATCAAGAAAGAACGTTCCACCATAAGGATCATCGGGAAGTTTTGCCAACAAACCAGTCTGAACCAACTCAGCAAGTTCGGTTGGAAAACGTCCAAAACGGTTACGGTAAGATGTCAGCGCCTTCTCAATCTGCAATACGGAAATCAATGCCTGTTTACGCATTTCATAAGTCTTTTTTACCGATTGACTCTTAGCTCCCTGGATCATAGCATCCAGAAACTTTAACCCGAACTCGTTTTGTTCTGATTCATAAAAATAACGGGAAGCCAGATTGGCATAAAGGGGGTTACCGGAAATTTCGGCAGCACGCTGCATATTTACCGCCGCCTTCTCATAGTCTTTCAAAAAATAAGCCTGATTAAAACCAAGGTAGAAGGGCAACCAATAGTCCCAGGTACGATAGACCAGCCCTTTTTCCAACAGGGTATTAACCTCATGGATCCGCCCCAATTCCCAAGTGAAGGCCGCTTGAGCAAAATAGTAGGCATCCATATTGTAGGGATCTATGTGGATTGCCCCTGCAAGGGTTTTGTACATATTCTTAAATTCAGGTCGAATGATAACATTATCGTTAAACTTCTGCAGTATTGTCCCATAATAGAACAGCACCCTCAACACTGTAAAAGCTGCAGACGTACTCCTGTGCTCACCACTGATTATTTTAACGATTTGAGGATGTGGCAAATAGCCCAGTTTAATTTCCACCGGACGATTTTTGAGGTAAGTCGTAAAGGGGAATATAATCAAAGAGAAGCTGATAAGAAGTCCGACAAACAGACATCGCCCGGTCATGGTAATTCTTTGCGTTCAAAAGCAAAGATAGCAATTCCTAAAAGAATACCGGTGTAGATGAGGCCATAACATAGAGTTAAGACCATACCCTCCAGTGGAACAGACAAACCATAGACCGCTTGAATCTGGAAATCGAAAGAAGAGAAGTTCGGCAACAGGTAATAAACCAAAGTGACAGCCTTCATCAATAATGGTGAGATCGTCTGACCAAACGGACCAGATAGATACTCAAAAACCTCCTGTGAAGCGCTGCCGCAAAAGAAAACCACCAGAGTTCCGAAAAAAGGGAGATAAAAGGAGGTACTCACCGTCGAAAGCAAAAGCGCAAAAGCGGCTAAAATTGTATATTTTAAAATATCACCAATCAGAACCAGGGCGATATTTCCCCAATGTACCGGTATATCTGACGGGTAGGTTGATGCCGCCAGAAGAATCACAACACCACTGCATAAGCCGAGAACTAGCGTACATATCAGCAAGAACATGACAATACTGAAAAACTTACTAAGTAAGAAGCTGGCTCTGCTAACCGGTAGGGTAAGAATGGAAGAGGTGTAGCGGCGTTCAACATCACGCCAGATAGAAGAGGCTCCAAGCAACAGAGTCACCACCAGCAAAACAGAAGATATGGCTGAAAGTGACAGGGTAATGGCCAGTTCTTGATCCTGACGCATAGAAAAGCCGCTGAGTGATGGAACTGCCAGTATGATAA
>JAGHCC010000242.1 GCA_021160685.1 Desulfobulbaceae bacterium
CATTGAATATATCAGAAGCAGATTTGGTCGGGTAAATTAATGGCGAAAAAAAGTCGAATAGGCTGTGACGGGGGTGGGGAACGTGCGATTAGTGGTAATCACTATATTAATTCTCCTTCTCCTGAACGGCCAACTGACCGCACGCCGCAGAAATGTCACTCCCCCGACTGGAGCGGACAATAACCGTATAGCCAGCATCACGCAAAATCTGCTGAAAACGATCAATTTTTTTCTGGGTAGGTTTACGAAACGGAAGTTCGGGTGCTTCATTGCAGGGGATCAAATTGATTTTACAGCGAATGGAATGGAGTTTTTGGGCAAGCAGCCTGGCGTCACTTTCCGAATCGTTGATATCTCGTAAAAGAATATACTCGATCATGATTCTTCTTCGTTTAGGCAGGGAATACTGCCGGCAGGCAAGGAGCAGGCTATCAAGATTCCAGGTCTTATTGACCGGCATGAGTTGACTGCGGGTTTCGTCATCCACCGCATGGAGGGAGATGGCCAGATTGACCCGAATTTTTTCTCCAAGTTCTTTAATTTTGGGGACGAGGCCACAGGTTGAGACGGTTGTTCTCCGTTCAGAAAAATTAAGCCCGAGCTCATCCATTACAATCCTGAGCGAGGTCAGCAGATTGTCAAAGTTAGCCAGGGGTTCCCCCATACCCATATACACCAGGTTGTTGATCGTGCCCAGATCATGTGTCGTGACATCAGCAAGAACGGCACAGACCTGATTGACAATTTCAGCCGGAGTCAAATTACGGATAAAACCCATTGTCGCCGTAAGACAGAAATGGCAACCCATGGCGCAACCGACCTGGGTAGAAATGCAGAGGGTATTTCTGTTTTTTTCCGGGATCAGCACACTTTCAATCATGGCGCCGTCATCGAGCAGAAAGCCGTACTTAATCGTGCCATCCACTGATTGCTCGCGCACGGCCGGCGTCAAGGAGCTGAAATAGACCTGTTCACCAAGGGATTGGCGGAACTTCTTACTCAGATCGGTCATCTGGGAGAAATCCGTGATGCCGGGACGGTAGAGCCAGGAAAAGATTTGTCTGGCCCGGAACGAGGATAGTCCCTGGGCCAGGACAAAGTCAGTGAGTTGTGACCTGGTCAGATTTTTCAGGTCAATTTTATTCGTTTTCAACCCTTTAGCCGTTTTTCTGCTCAAATTCCTGCATGAACCCAATCAGATCCAGCACACCCTGTCTGGGAAAGGCATTATAAATAGAGGCCCGGATACCGCCAATGGAACGATGGCCCTTGAGACCGTCAAGGCCCTTGGCAAGTCCTTCCTGAATAAATTGGGCTTCAAGTTCGGGGGAGGGCAGATTAAAGGTAATATTCATCATTGAGCGTGAGTTCTCCTGGGCATGCCCCTTGATAAAGTCTGTTGCGTCAATGGCCTGATAAAGGAGAGCCGCCTTTTCCCGGTTCATCTCTTCCAGTGCCGAGACCCCTCCCATTTTTTTGAGCCATTTGAGCACAAGGCCGATGGCATAAATAGCAAAACAGGGGGGGGTATTAAACATGGAGCCCTTATCGGCATGAGTTTTGTAACGAAGCATGGTGGGGATGGAATCAGGTGTCCTGTCAAGGAGATCTTCCCGGATGATCACGACCGTGGCGCCCGCAGGTCCCATGTTTTTCTGGGCGCCGGCAAAAATGATACCAAAAGGTTTAATGTCGATCCTGCGGGAGAGAATGTCTGATGACATATCAGAGACAAGCATTTTGTCCGTTTCCGGAAAGGAATGAAACTGTGTGCCGTAGATGGTGTTGTTGGAGACAAAATAGAGGTATTCCGATTCAGGATCGACAGTATAGTCGGATTGGTCCGGCACATGGTTAAATGAGGAATCCTCGCTGGAATAGGCCACATCAGCATTGGCAATGATATTTGCTTCCTTGATTGCCTTTTTTGCCCAGGTACCGGTGTTAAGATAGGTCGCTTTTTTGCCGGGGCCAAGAAGATTCATGGGAATCATGGCAAATTGCGTCGATGCGCCACCCTGAAGAAAAAGCACCTTGTAGTTGTCCGGTACATTGAGCAATTCACGGAGAAGAGCCTCGGTCTCCTCAGCAACGGCCATAAACTCCTTGCTGCGGTGACTCAGTTCGATCAGGCCGATACCTTTATCATTAAAATTGACAATGTCTTTGGCAGCCTGAGCAAGCACTTCCTGGGGCAGGGTGGCGGGCCCGGGACTGAAGTTATAAATTCGATCCGGCATTTTTTCCTCCATTAAAATATTATCCTGGAGCAAGGAATTTTTTGGTTACAGTTCCTTAAAATAATCGTACGGAAACCATCCAAACAATTAAACTCCAAACTCTTGTTATGATCAAAAGGATTGAAAACAAACGTGAAGAAATACAACCACAAATTACGTAAAATTGCTATTGGAATAGTTTAAAAGGGAGGCGTGTCCGGTAGGAAGAAAAAAATTCTTGTCGTTTTTTGCGATGGCCTGATCCTTGAAATCTTACAGGAGATCGGAAAAAGACTTTTTTAGTATAATTTCATCAGAACTTCTTTGCTGTCCTTCTTTTTTACCAATTCTTGCCTGCGAGTAATCAGATCGTGGGCGCAGTCTGATTAAATTGAGTAAAAAAATCATTGATAATGTTTTCCATATTGGCCTGAACATTGGGCACATCGGGAATAGATTGATTTTGTTCCATAAATTCATGAACATTAAACATATACTGTTCTGGAGCTACAGATCTGATGCCAATACTTTCAACAAGAAAATTGGCCAGATAAATAATTTGAGAATGAAGTTTGTCTTTTTCAGGACAATCCAAAGTGTGATGGTATCCAACAGGAATGGTGATATTGTCTGACAATCCCCATTTCTGCAGGAGTGCCATGCCGACCTTGGCGTGATTCGTCTGCAGCATATATTCTTCCAATTCAACAAAATTAGAAAATTTCCTGGGAACGTCGCGATCGCAACTCTCAAGCTGCAGAGGACGGTTCAAAAGGATTTTGCCGATATCATGCAAAAGGGCTGCTGTGTATATCGCTGATTTGTCTTCAACGTGGGCATAGTCGGCAAGAATTGCGGCAAGAATCGCTGTGGCATGAGAGTGATACCAGAGACTGCCTGTTTCCATATTGTAGGCTTCCTGGGGAGATTTCATCAATCCCACCGAGGCGCTGGTAATGGCGATGAGCTTAACGCTTTCCATGCCAAGACGGATGATGATCTCATGGACTGAGTTAATTTTTCTCATGTAGCCAAAATAGGCGGAGTTGGCCACTCGCAGCATATTGGCTGTCAGGCTCGGGTCCATTTCAATTTTCTTTGCCATCTCGGAAAAGCTGCAATTGATATCATGTGCCATACTGAGGACATCCAGGGCAATATCCGGTCTGGGCACCAAATTGTCGACATCTTGTATAAATTTTTTTTCAATATCTTTCATTACAATTCCTTTCCATAAATTGATTTTACGATTTCAACATAGTACTCCGGGAAAATGATATTACTCAACAGTTGAAAAAGCAAATTTCTTACCATTGCAAGAAATAATCATAAATCATTATAGAATGAAATTGTCAATCGGACTATAGGAAAAATAGATTTACAGGAAGAGTGAAACGGATCAACCCTGCAGGATGAATTTCAGGCTAAAGGTCTACTTAGGGGTGCAAATAAAAAAGGGGCTGCAATAGCCCCTTTTTTATAAAGAATTACTGTCATTGGTAAGATGCCATGCCATAGAACAATAATCAATAATGACTAGCATGAAAGAAAAAA
>JAGHCC010000418.1 GCA_021160685.1 Desulfobulbaceae bacterium
ATGAAGGGAAATATACTCTGGCTTTTGACCCTCTTGACGGTTCATCTAATATTGACGTAAATGTCAATGTCGGCACAATTTTTTCCATACACCGCCGCGTCAGCCAATGGCGCCAAGGCATTGATAGTGATGTCTTGCAAAGGGGCCGGGAGCAGGTTGCGGCCGGTTATATTATTTATGGTTCCAGTACCATCATGGTCTATTCTTCAGGTGAAGGCGTACACGGTTTCACCCTTGATCCTAGCGTGGGCGAGTTTTTTCTTTCCCACCCGGATATCAAAATGCCTGAAAAAAGCAAATATATCAGTGTCAATGAAGGAAATCATAGTTACTGGAGTGATAATATGCGTCGTTATATGGAATACATCAGGCAGGAGGATAAACCCTCTGGCCGGCCATACAGCGCCCGCTATATCGGTTCTCTGGTGGCGGATTTTCATCGAAATTTGATTACTGGCGGCATCTTTCTTTATCCAAAGGACTCAAGGGATCCTGAAAAACCCGAAGGAAAACTTCGCCTTCTTTACGAAGCTTCGCCTTTAGCCCTGCTTGCCGAGCAGGCCGGAGGCCGGGCCATCACCGATGTAGGCGAGAATATTTTGGATATCACACCCACCAGTTTGCACCAGCGGGTGCCGCTTATTATCGGCAGCAAGAATGCGGTGGACGAGGCGGAAGCGTTTCTGAAAGGGGAGAGATAGAGTCAAAGACCGACAAAAATGGGCATGGTTGATAAATTTCTTGACGATCGGGTAAACCTTTGACTAAGTTGTTCATCGATAGGAAAAAATGCTATTAAGTATTTAGTTTAATAGTAAAAAAGAGCCATGTTGAATGAGATGCATTTTTTTAAAAGGGGGATCCATGAAAAAGGTAGTAAAAATTGGTATATCTTTGTTTGCTATGACGGCATTGTGGGCATCCGGAGCGCAATGTGCCGGTGGTCCTGAGCCGGCTCCACAGACAAAGGCCAAGACCATCAAAGAACTTGTAGCACGCTACGATTCAAGCAGGTGTATTGAATGTCATGAAGATGCCTATGACGAATGGGAAAGTTCGCTTCATTCCCATTCAGTCCTGGGTACGCCGAGAACAGCGCCGACCATTATCACGGCCATTGACAAGGGATTGAAGCTTTTCCCTTATTCCGGCGTGAAAGAGGATAAGGACATCACCGTTGAAAGTCTGATGTTTTGCGCCAAGTGCCATTTGCCCCAGCTAGACGAGGCCACCGATGATGTGGCCCGGGAGATTGTCGCAACCATCCGCGGTTGGCAGAAGGCCAGTAAGGAAGGCAATGAGGATCTGGCTGATGAGCTGGAAGAGACGATTGCCAGCCTTAACATCGGCTGCATGGTCTGCCACAACAAGATGGCCATTATCCATAAATGGGCTGACGGTTACGCCCAGCTGGATACGGTCTATGGTTCCCAGGACGGAGATCATGATGATGAAAAATTTCCGAAAATGGCCACGGCTCCGGCTTTGGGTGAGTCCATTTTTTGTGGTCAGTGTCACGGTTTGGGACCCAATTTTGAGTTGGACGAGCCATCCCAGTGCGCCACCGCATACGGCAGCTATCTCTATGCCTATGTCGCTCATGGCGGTTCTGATAGCTGCCAGGAATGTCACATGCACAAGTCCGGTCTCGGCCATGATATGCAGGCCTATAATGATGAGACCATGATCAAAATGGCCGTGGATGTGAAAGTGGAAGCTCGCTCCCTGTTCTGGAGGAAGAACAAGGAGGACGGTGTTATTCCCAAGGGCATTATCAACGTTGATCTCTACAACAAGACAGGTCATGTCATCCCGGATGGCTGACCGACTCCTAACCGGCTGGTCCTGGATGTGACCGCGAAAACAACGGATGGGAAAGAGGTCTACAATGATCAGAGAATTTACATGCCATACCCCGGTCGTTTTGGTCGAGGCAGTGAAATGGGCAGGGGACCGTATGAGAAGAGTGGACTTCTCGCGGAAACAAGTTTGCCGCCCATGAAACATGTTCATGAGAAATTCGAAATTATTTATCCTCATGCTGTGGTCGTCAAAGATGGTAAAAAACAGCATGAGCTGATTAATGATGAACTTGTTGTCAGCGTCAAGCTTTTGTACCTTCCTTTCGGAGAAATGGACGGCTATGAGGTTCTTTGGTTTGAGGAAGAAAAGAAAATTGATCTGAAAACAGAGTGGGTTTGGAGATAGTTTTCGAGAGTAGAGAAGTTAGATTGGGATGAAATAATTTTTAGTTTTGAGATTTGTTTTCATCTCAGTTGTGGTTTTGATAAAAAACGGCGGGTCTTTTGACCCGCCGTTTTTTTTGTCTTTATTTCTTCAACCTTGTTTCTTCCGCAAATTTTTCAATAAGTGATGGTATACTGACAACTTCCCCCTTTAATAAAGGGGGATTGAGGGGGATTTTTTTTATACTACCACCACCTTCTTGAGTTACTTTATTACTGTCTGACTCTGGTCGTACCGTCAGGTCCCTTGATGAC
>JAGHCC010000217.1 GCA_021160685.1 Desulfobulbaceae bacterium
CGATCCAGAAACTTGCCACACACTCCACCCTGGATTCCGGCTAAAAACATGCCGGAATGACGATATATTTTTTTGTTACTTTTAAAATAAATACCGGTATTTTCACCCCGGTTAGGATGCTGAACAGTTACAAAGGTATAAGATAAAAAAAGTGCAGTAAACTTAAATCTATTCTATCATATCTGCGTTGTCAACACAGTGATGCTTGCCCCTTCTTCTTCCCGATGTGCTGAGCGCCACAGGTCGTTTACATTTTTGCAAAACAGCAAAAAAAGATTAGAGAACGAAGCGCCTATGATCCGATTATTTGTCGCGATTGATTTTCCCGAAGAAATCAAGGAGATGCTTGGCCGTCTCTGCTATGGTCTGCCCGGTGCCCGCTGGGTTTCCGAGAATCAGCTCCACCTGACCCTGAGGTTTATTGGCGAAGTTGACGGGGGGATGTTACAGGATATCCGCGACAGCCTGGCTGACATTAAAGCAGATCCCCTGACTCTGGTCCTGGAGGGAACAGGTTTTTTCCCGCCACGAAAAAAGCCCAGGGTTCTCTGGGTCGGGCTGAAAAAAAATGAACGTCTCATCAATCTGCGGAACAGAGTTGAAAGAAAACTCACCACTCTTGGCCTGAAACCGGAATCCAGAAAATTTTCACCCCATATCACCCTGGCCCGCTTGAAAAACACTCCTGACTCCAAGGTGAGCCAGTTTATGTCTTCCAACAATTTATTCAGCACTCCACCTTTTCCGGTCCGGGAATTTCACCTCTACTCAAGCCTCCTCACCGCCAAGGGAGCCATTCATCAGCGTGAGGCATCATATCCCCTCACAACAACAGATACATAAACGGAACGAGACAACAAACCATGAAACTGGCCCTGATCGCATCACCCCATACCCATCCTACCTGTCCGCCCTTGGGACCGGCTGTTCTCTCCGCCTATCTGCAAAAAAAACTGCCGGAGTCACATATTTCCGTCTTTGATCTCAGCCTGGATTACTATCTGAGCAGTTTTGATAAAATTAAAAAAGGGATTCTTGGCATCCGGCTCTACAATTGGGATGAAAAGACAACCGCTCGTAATCTTGACCAGGCGGTCTCCTTTCTTAAAAACTGGCAGCCAAATCATTCAGACCTGAAGGAATATCATTATTGGGCGACGATTTTTTTAAGTTTTGAAAATATTTATAACGCTTTTATGGCTGAAATGGCCAGAAAGGCTCTGACCGGTCAAAGCATCCCGGAAAAAATAGAATCCTTTTTTGAAGACCTGATCCAACCGGTGCTGGCAGCCAAGCCTGATCTGGTCGGATTTTCTATTCTCTACCAGCAGCAGGTCGTCTTTGCCGCTCTGCTCGCCAAACTGATCAAAAAACAAAGCAAAGCGAAAATTGTGGCGGGCGGAGCAAAAATCAGCGTTATGACCGCACCGGAAAAAATGCTTACAACCCCGCTGACAAACGAGGACGCTCCAGAAATCCTCTTCAAAGATTTTTTTGATTACCTGATGCCGGGAGAAGGGGAACTCGGCCTGTATCATCTCTGCCGGGCCGAAAATTCGGCTGATCTTGCCAATGTGCCGAATCTGATCTATTTCAGCGGCAACGATCTGCGGATCAATCCGCCGGCCATGGCCGAAAGCGAGACCCTTCCCTATCCTGATTTTTCTCATTTCAAACTGGATAAATACCTGACCCCGGAGCCGGTGCTGCCTCTTATGGCCTCACGCGGCTGTCCCTGGGGAAAATGCAGCTTCTGCACCCACCATCATTCTTACCTTCGCTACCGCACCCGCAGGATTGAAGATTGTGTGGCGGAAATCAAATTCCTGCAAAAAAAATACGGCTGCAGCCTCTTTTATTTCTATGACGAGATGATTCCACCCCAGCGCTTTAAAAAGCTGGCCGAACAGATCATCGATGAAGGGCTTGTGATTCATTATGGCGCTTATGCCAAACCGGTTAAAAAATTCGACACCGACCTCTGCAGATTGATACAGCGCTCAGGCTGCCGGGTTCTCCAGTGGGGGGTGGAATCGGCCAGCCAGCGGATTCTGGACCTGATGAGCAAGGGAACCGATATTCATGAGGTTGAGAAAGTCCTCATTAACTCCACCCAGGCCGGAATGTACAACCTGGTCTTCATTCTTTTCGGCTTTCCCTCGGAAACAACGGAAGAATTTCAACAAACCCTGACATTTATCGACCGGAACAGGGAAAATATCCATGTCCTGAGTTCCGGGACATTTGTCCTGGCCGAGGGGTCACAAATTCACCGGGAACCGGAAAAGTTTTTCATCAGCCGAATTTGGGAACGAAAAAAATCATCGATCCTGCATCCTGTCCTGGATTATGATGTCAGCCAGGGGATGACCGCCAATGAAGCCTGGCAGCATTTCAATGATAACCAAAATTTTTTCAATGAAATACCTCTTTCACGACGCTTTGGAACCTACCGCGAGCATCTGCTCATTTATGGCGCAAGAGATAGTGACGAGAAGGAATGAAAAAATGGGAAGATTGGGATGTTGGCAATAAACGTAAGGAAATTATAATGAAAAAAATACTCTGTTTATTCTTTTTGCTCATCGTTTCCTGTGGTCCGGGACCTGATGAGTTATTTGAAACGGCTGAACTGGAGGTCCTGCAGACAAATTACCCGCATGCCACCCGGCTCTACCTTGAAATTATAG
>JAGHCC010000411.1 GCA_021160685.1 Desulfobulbaceae bacterium
GAAGAACAGAAAACATGTTGAACTCATCGTTCAGCGCATGCGCTGGATAAGAAGGCTTGCCGGCGCCAAAACCATCGGACTGGCGGGCCAGCTCGGACCGATCTTTTCCCGGCGCCACAATATCCCCATGGAGCCTCCTCTGTTTGACAGTATTAACGGAAACATTTTCAGTATTCACGAGGCGGTCAGATGGGTAGGGAACCAGAAACTCTCTTGCCTCCACAATCAAAAAATCACTGTGGTTGGCGGTGGAGAACTCGGCGTCACCCTGCAGGAGTATTTGACCGGCCAGGGTTACCAATGAAATACCGTGTCCGTCCGTTATACACGACGGGCTGAAATCCTCCCCGTTAAGTCGGCTGAGAACATTGAATACCTTCAAAATGCCCATTTCGTTATCAATCTTCTGCCAAAAGGGACGGACTTCCTGAACGCCAAACTACATGAATTCATCCCGCCCACGGCTGCCATCATCGATTTCTCCCGTCCGGCGATTTCGGCCAATGCTCTACCCCAGACCCTCTATGCCGGCAACAAACTACGGCATTCCAACATGCGTTTTGTTTTTGCCCTGCCCGGTGGCTGGAAACAACAACAGCTACCCGCCTGTGCTCTACCCGCGATTCTTGCTGCCATGACAGGGAAAATCCATGACCAACTGGAACCATTCTGCCAACTTGCCCGCCAACAGGCCTTCAGCACGGCCCTTGTTGACACTCCAAAGGTTTATGCCGATCCTGTCCGCCGGCAACTCACCTCCATGTCCTATAACTTCAACAAAGGATAAAAAAAACATCCCCCCTTTAAATCAAGATTTTCTGACAAACAGGAGCTGAATTCATTAGAAAATTTTAAAAATTATGGTAGATTGTAATTTCACCTCAACACATCAGGACGCTTTGACAAAATAAAAAACAACTTCAAGCTAAGGAACTCGGCAAAAAATAATTAAACCATCCTACTTGTCCTTTTTTCTGAGTTCCTAATTTCGCAATCCTCGCCTCCAGTCCAACAACGACCGGCGGGAATGGCACACAGGCCTTTTAAAACCTCGGGAGACTTCATTGACAACTGGTCCGGCAAGCGAAAAACAGCCTCAATTCCAAGGGAATATCGTTGCCGTTAACGGCAGCGTGGTTGATGTCTGTTTCGAAGGATCTCTTCCCAACCTGCGCAATATGCTGGTGACTGGTGAAAACGAGCGGATCATCATGGAGGTGGCAGCCCATCTCAGCAAAACGGTTATCCGCGCCATTGCCCTGACACCCACAGCCGGGCTTGGCCGCGGAGAGAGTGTCACCGACCAGGGCGGGCCACTAACCATGCCCGTAGGAGAAAGTCTGCTTGGCCGCATGCTGAATGTCTTTGGCCAACCCATAGATTCCGGCCCACCTCTGGACAGGGAAATAGAAAAAAGACCCATTTACCGAAATCCCGTTCCGCTTTCCAGCCGCATAGTTCAATCGGAAATCTTTGAAACCGGCATTAAAATCATCGATCTCCTGACCCCCCTGGAAAAAGGAGGCAAGGCCGGCCTCTTTGGCGGAGCCGGGGTCGGCAAAACCGTAATCATCACCGAGATGATCAACAATATGGTGGGCAGCTATGAAGGTGTCAGTCTTTTCTGCGGGATTGGCGAACGCTGCCGGGAAGCCGAGGAACTGTACCGGGACATGAAACAGGCCGGCGTGCTGCATAAAACCGCCATGATCTTCGGTCAGATGAATGAACCCTCGGGCGCTCGTTTTAAAATCGGCCATGCCGCCCTGACTCTGGCTGAATATTTCCGCGATACCAAAAGAAAAGATGTCCTGCTTCTGATAGACAACATTTTCCGCTTCATCCAGGCCGGCTCGGAAGTCTCCGGCCTGATGGGACGCATTCCCTCCCATGTCGGGTATCAACCCACCCTGGCCTCGGAGCTGGCCGAACTGGAAGAACGTATCTGTTCCACCATCTCAGGATCCATCACCTCGGTCCAGGCGGTTTACGTTCCCGCCGATGATTTCACCGACCCGGCGGCGTCACATGTGTTTTCCCATTTATCGGCCTCTGTCGTTCTCTCCCGTAAACGGGCCAGCCAGGGATTTTATCCGGCCGTTGACCCCCTTGCCTCAAATTCCAGCATGCTGACCCCGGACATTGTTTCGAAAAAACATTACCAGGTGGTGCAGGCAGTGCGAAAAACCCTTTCCGACTACGAGGACTTAAAGGATATCATTGCCATGCTTGGTCTTGAGGAGCTCTCGGGTGATGACCGGCGCACTGTTGCCATTGCCAGGAGGCTTGAACGATTTCTGACCCAGCCTTTTTTTACAACCCAGCAGTTTACCGGCATGACCGGCAAGCGGGTCCATCTACCACGGACCATTGAAGGCTGTGAGCGTATTTTAAACGGTGATTTCCTGAAGATCCCCGAACAGTCACTTTACATGATCGGCTCAATTGAGGAGGCCGACTGATGGAAAAAACCTTGATGTCCGTCTCTATTTTTCTGCCAACCGAGGTTTTTCTTGAAAAAGACGGAATCCGGAAAGTGATTACCGAGGGCATGGAAGGCTGGTTCACCCTGCTGCCTGAGCATATCGATTATGTCGCCATTCTGACGCCCTCCATTCTTACCCTGGAGGACCACAACCGGGAAACACGTTACTTTGCCGTGGATCACGGCACCCTGGTAAAACGGGGAAAACAGGTTTTCATCTCCACACGGAGGGCCATTCGCGGCAAAAACCTTGACAGCCTTGCCCATGTCGTGGAAAAGGAATTAACAGCCATGGATGATCTGGAAAAGAAAGCCCGCTCTGTTCTTGTTGGCATGGAGCATTCGATCATGCAGCGTTTTGCTGAGTTAAACAAAATGTAAATTCTCTCACAGAGACACAGAGTTATTTTATTTTTTCTCTGTGAACTCTGCGTCTCTGTGAGAGATAAACTTTAACTACAATCAACCTGCACTGGTCGAATATTTTTAAAATAATGAAAACCACATCAACACCACAAAAAGAACCGCTGCCAAAGATTATTGACGATAAAGTCAAACAGCGGCAAAAGGCGCAACGGGAAAAACAGCAAACCATTTTTTTCGGTTTCGGCACCTTCGGCATGGTCGGCTGGTCGGTTGCTATCCCCACATTGCTGGCCACGCTTGTCGGCCGTTGGCTGGACACCTTGCGGCCATGGCCATTTTCCTGGACCCTGACCGGATTGTTCACCGGGCTCATGGCGGGAATTTTCATTGCCGCCAAATGGGTTAAAAGCAAAGGAAGGACGGAGTAAACGATGTCAGGCTCTCCGTCATTTCCACAGCTCTTCCTCCTGTTTCTAGCGGGAATGGGATTTGGCCTGTTTTATTTCGGCGGTCTCTGGCTGACCCTGCAAAAACTCGCTCACCGGCAGAGCTGGACATTATGGCTGGGGATCAGTTTTATTCTGCGTCTTGCTGTCGTGCTGAGTGGATTTTTCCTGCTCATGCAGGGAAACTGGCTTAAACTTGTAGCCCTGACCACGGGCTTTATTGTCACCCGTATCGTTATGATCAAACGAATCAAGAAAATTTCGTACAAAACTTCCGGGCCGACAGGACAGGAGAGCTCCAAACCATGAAGCTTTCACCGGACCAATACATCCTTTTTGACTGGGGTTGGGGCAGACTCAACAGCACCATCTGCTTCACCTGGCTCATCATTGTTCTGCTGGCCGGAACCGCCCGGCTGATCACCCGCAACCTGTCAACCAGCGCCACCATGTCAGGTTCCCAGAACCTTCTCGAAGTCGTGGTCAGTTTCATCAGCAGTCAAATCCGGGAAACAATCCACCGGGACCCGGCGCCGCTTCTGCCCTTTGTCGGCACTTTATTTCTTTTCATCTTTGTCGCCAATGTTCTGGCCATTATTCCTTTTTATATACCACCCACGGCGTCTTTGTCCACCACCACGGCCCTTGCCCTGTGCGTTTTCCTGGCCGTGCCTTTCTTCGGGCTTTCGAGCCGAAGTATGAAAAGTTATCTCAGCGACTACATCAAACCGACGATCTTCATGTTTCCATTTAATATCCTGGGTGAAATTTCCCGGACTTTTGCTCTAGCCGTGCGTCTTTACGGCAACATGATGAGCGGATCCGTCCTCGGCCTGGTTATTCTCTCCGTGATTCCCTTCATCTTTCCCGTTCTGCTGCAGTTGCTCGGGCTTTTGACCGGAGTGATCCAGGCCTATATCTTTGCCATCCTGGCAATGGTTTATATTGCGGCAGCTTTGAAAAAAGAAGATAGAGAAGGGAAAGAAGTAAAGAAGGTAGAGGAAATAAAAAATCTAAAGAACTAAGGAGGAAAAATGGGCACAATCGAACTTATCGCCGTGGTTTCAATTTTTTCAGCCGCATTTGCGATTGCCATCGGCTCAATCGGCTCGGCCTTTGGCGAGGCCATGGCCGCGTCCACGGCCCTGCGCTCCATTGCCCAGCAGCCGGACCATACAGGCGCCATCACCCGAACCCTGTTTGTCGCCATGGCCATGATTGAATCCACGGCCATCTATGCCTTTGTGGTCTCCATGATTCTCATTTTTGCCAATCCCTTCTGGGATTATGTGATCCAACAGGCTGCCGGCAAATAATGAGCATTGATTGGTTTACAGTTGCCGCCCAGATCATTAATTTTCTGATCCTGATCTGGCTGCTGAAAAAATTTCTTTACCGCCCCGTTCTCAACGCCATGGCAAAGCGCCAGGAAAATATTGCGGCCGCGCTGCGGGATGCCGAGGTGAAAGAAAACCAGGCCGAGAATGAAAAACAACGTTTTATTGCTCTGCAGGAAGATATCAAAAAAGCAGCGGACAATGAGATCGTCAAGGCCAGGCAGGAAGCTGAAGTCATCCGGGACCACCTCCTGGCCGAGGCCCGAACCGAGGCTGAAGCCCAACGGAAGAAATGGCTGCGGGAAATCGTCCGGGAAAAGGAACTCTTTCTGGAACAGACCAGCCGCATCATTGGCCGCCAGTTTGAAAAACTAGCTCGTAACGCCTTGGCTGATCTCGCCAATGAAAAACTTGAAAAACAAATCGTCACCGTATTTTTAAAAAAACTGGCCGCGGAAGAAAGCAAGCTGCGGCTGAGAACGCCGGCAACAGGCCAAAACATAGCCATCACAACTGCTTTTCCCCTGGAAGAAGGGTCACAGAATAAAATACGCTCCAAATGCGAATCCCTGCTGGGCCCGGAGGGACGTCTCGAATTTATTCAGAACCCGGAACTGTTTGCCGGTATCTGCCTTGAAACAGAGGACAAGAAAATCAGCTGGAACCTCAATCACTATCTTGCCGACTTTCAGGACGAATTAAAGACTGCGCTGGGGGAAAATCATTTTTGATTTCGGAATGCGGATTTCGGAACTACGTGAATACTCTGTAACTTCTCAATAAGTGGTGGGATACCGACAACCTCCCCCTTTAATAAAGGGGGATTGAGGGGGATTTGTTTTTAGGTTGCCACCACTTATTAAAAATTTACAATACTCTCATACAACAATTTGATATTGCACAATATTTTTTAAAATCTACAAAAATCATTTTATAACAAGAGAGACAAAGCATCCGACCATGTTGGAAAAAAGTCTGCAAAATCACCAAAAGGCCTTCAAGAAAACGCTGGAATCATACAAGGCGGCCTTCAAAACGGAAGATATCGGCCGGGTCATCTCCCTGGCCGGGCCGGTCGCCCGAGCTGAGGGCCTGGCCGGAGTCCATGCCGAGGAGCTGGTCCGCTTTGCGGACGGCACCCTGGGCATGGTCTCCAGCCTGAATCCGGAGGTGGTCGGCGTTATCCTCCTGGGTTCTCCCGGAAACATCAAGGCAGGCAGTGAAATCAGACGGCTGGGCACGGTGGTGGACATCTGCGTGGGCCGAGAACTGCTGGGACGAGTCATTGACGGCACAGGTATGCCCCTGGACACCAAAGGTCCCCTGCCCGATCTTGAACGACGGCCCGTTGAACAGCCGGCGCCGCCGATCATACACCGGGCTCCGGTGACTGCTCCCCTGGAAACGGGCATCAAGGTCATTGACGGCCTGATCCCCATTGGCAAAGGCCAGCGGGAACTCATCCTGGGAGATCGGC
>JAGHCC010000104.1 GCA_021160685.1 Desulfobulbaceae bacterium
ATATTCTGCTGAACCCGGAGAAAAAGACGAAAGGGGGTAGCGTTCCAGCCGGGCAAGTCCCCTTGCAATGAGAGAACCGCCAAAGGAAGGAGGTGGATTGGTCAACATCTCCAGGTTCCGGTAACTGATTTTCAAGGGGCTTCTTTCCACGACCTGATAGGAAGCCAGATCTTCAGTGGTCAGCAACCCCTGCCCCTCTTCCATATCCTGGGCAATCCGCCGGGCCAACTCTCCCGAATAAAATGTCTGTCCGGGGTTTTCTCCAAGCTGCTCCAGAAAATCACCATAATCCCTGTTGACCAGCAAATCTCCTGTCCCAAGGAGTTTCCCGTCAGGCATGTACAACTTTTTTCCTGCCGCAGACATGGTCAGTATCGGCGCAAGAAGCTCAAAAAAATGGCCCTGGATGGGACTCACCGCAACCCCCTTACGGGCCGCTGTTATTGCCGGGGCCAGGACATCCGTCAAATCAAGCCGACCCATCCTGCGATGAACGTGAAGCAGCCCCTTCAAGACGCCGGGCACAGCCACAGATCCACGGCCGACGTTAAAATCCTGATCAACACCACCACTGCCAAAAGGGATCGTCACCGTGAAAAAATGAGGTTCAAGATCATCGGTTGTCCTTCCTTTACCCGGGGTGTCGGAAAAAAAATCAAAAAGGATCGACTCCTCCCTGGTGCGGCTTAATAGAAAACCGCCGCCGCCAAGACTGGTCAGTCCAGGTTCGGCCAGGGCGCTGACAAAGCCGCCGGCCACGGCAGCGTCAAAGGCATTGCCGCCTTGGGCCATGATACTTACAGCCGCCTCGCAAACCAGTGGATGGCCTGAGGCGACAATGGATTTATTTTGTCTCATTTCCAAAAATCCTGTTGATTTTTTTCAATCATTGCCGGGAAACTGCCATATTTCTCATAAAGTTTTCTCTGCCGACTGGATGAAGCGCCCTGCTGAAGAATCCTTTTAATCGGGCCCAGATAACCATACCCGCCCAGATTTTTCGCCTCGTCACGGACAAGTTCCAGCAACTCCTCAACTGCCGTGGCAAAGGTGGAATGGCGGCCCGGACGGGAATTAATAAAGGTGCCGGACAGGCCGTACCGTGCCGCATGCCATTTATTATGGATAATAATATCCTGGGGAGGAAACGGTTCCGGTCCCCTCTTGATCAGTGTGGCACACAGGGCCTGAACCAAAGCGACAATGGCCAGAATTTCATCAAAACGACAGGGCAGATCACAAAGTCTGATCTCGATGGTGCCAAAATCGGGATGGGGCCTGACATCCCACCATAGCTCCCGGATGCCGCTGAGCAAAGTGGCCTGATTCAGGATGACGATGAGTTCCTCAAAATTCTTCCAACTGCCAAGAACGGCCGGGATGCCTGAGCGGGGCAAATTCTGGAACAGGCAGGTTCGGTAGGAATGCATGCCCGTATCTTCCCCCTGCCAGTAAGGAGACGAGGTGGAAAGCGCCAGCAGAACAGGCAAAAATGTCCTGATCGAATCACAGAGCCGGATAAGGGATTCTTTATCTTCCAGACCGATGTGGACATGGAGAGCCTGGGTGATCATGCGGCGGCCGACGATCTGCAGCTCATCCATGATCTCCTGGTAACGCTGGGCCGGGGAGACATGTCGCTGCTTCAGTCGGGCAAAGGGATGAAGACTTGTGGCATAGGGAAGGCAACCTGCGTCCCGCCCCAGTGTTTCGAGATAATGACAGAGCAGATCCAGATTATCAGCCACCTCAGTCATATCCTGGCAGACCGTGGTACAGACCTCCACCATGGACTGGATAAACTCTGGTTTCACCTGATTACGCAATTCAGGCTCCACCTTACTCAACAAATCCGGCCCCCGGGGAATCAAATCAAATGTGACGGGATCGAGCAGTTGAAACTCAAGCTCGACGCCAAGGGTAAAAGGCTGACTGGGGTGAAATACTAACGGTTCCATGACAGTCTCCTAAGGGCCAGGCCCTAAGTTCAGATTCTTCTTTGTCGACACATCAAACGGCTTACGCTTTCATAGCCTCCAGGGCAACCTGCGCCAGATATTCCGCCCCCACAGGCAGCGCCCGTTCATCAAAATCAAAGCGGGGACTATGGGCCGCAGCACTGACAAGATCAGGCCGCCGGGCGCCAAAACGGACCATGCAGCCCGGGATATCCTGGAGATAAAAAGAAAAATCCTCGCCGCCCAGACTTGGATAGGGAAGACCCTTTACCCCGTCCGGCCCCACAACTGCAAGAGCCGCCCGGCGGGCAAGTTCAGTGGCCGCCTGGTCATTGATAACCGGAGGATACCCCGGCACAAGCTCCATGGATGTTTCAGCGTTATAAAGATCTTCCATGGCCATCACCATGCGTTTCAGACCGACAATCACCTTTTCCCTGACATCAGAATGGGTGGTGCGAATGGTGCCCAAGAGAACAGCCTCCTCGGCAATGACATTGGGGGCGCTGCCGCCACTGATCTTACCCACCGTAATCACAGAGGGGAATGCGGGATTCACCTCCCTTGATACCAGGGTCTGGATACTCATGACCAGCAGGCTGGCCACGACAATACTGTCCGTTGTTTCATGGGGCTTGGCGGCATGACCACCCTGGCCGCGAATGGTGATGCGGAACTCATCGGTAAAGGCACAAATCAGACCGGGCTGGACAGCGATTTCACCTACTTCGAAATGACGGTCTATATGACCGGAAAATATCCTGTCCACTCCCTCCAGAGCGCCGTCGGCAACCATCTCCCGGGCTCCGCCTTCACTCTCTTCCGCCGGTTGAAAAAGAAAAACCACCCGACCGGGAATATGACATTTTTTCAGCAAAGCGGCAGCACCCAGGAGCATGGCAACATGTCCGTCATGGCCGCAGGCATGCATGACACCATCTCTGGACGAAGAAAAAGGCAGACCGGTTTTTTCCAGGATCGGCAAAGCATCCATATCCGCCCGCAGACCGACGCAGGGAGAGTCCGGCTTCTCATCACCAATCCAGGCCAGGATGCCGGTACGGGCGACTCCCTTCCTGAAGGGGATTTCCAGTTCCCGCAGTTTTTTCGTCACATAACGGGCTGTGTCAAATTCCTGAAAGGAGAGTTCCGGATTTTGATGGATGTGGCGGCGAATTTCCCGCATCCAGGCTATGAGTTTCGCGTCAACTTTCATTTTTGCATATTTATCTATGGCTATAAATATCTGATTTACATGGCATATTTCGACCATGATTTCGACTGTAGGGGCAACCCTTGTGGTTGCCCTTGTTTTTATTGCCACGCAGGAAAGGGTACCCACAAGGGGCACCCCTACAACAACCTTCTACCTGACCCACCTGTCCCTTTCATTTTGCGATCGTAACCGTTCACCGGGGCACTAATTTACGGGAACCACAGTCCTTATAAACGTTTACCAGTGCCTTAGATTCGTTCATTTGGATCTGCGAAGCATACTGGTGCTATTCAAGCAGGTCCAAACGGACGAATATGAGGTGCTGGTGAACGTTTACTTGCGATCAAGACAACGCCTCCCATAGATGGGACGCTGATCTGTTTTTTCCTGACAACCTCTGCCTCGTCTTCTTTAACAATATCACCCGGATATTCAGAGGCCGTATCGACAATTCGGCGCCATCTGCGGCCCGGCGCTGCTTCAGGCAACGTAAAAAGAGCTTTATCGTCACCACCGTTCAACATAACAAAAAAATCATCATTTCCCTTGCCCTCCACGGCCCTGCCATCGAGAAAAAATCCCAGGACATGACAGTCCGGCGACCAGTCCTGTCTGCCGGGCTTAAGGGACTGCCAGCGAATCTCCTCAAAAGAATGTTGTCCCCTGAAAAAATCACAGCGCCTGAAAACCCGATGCTTCTTGCGCAGGGAAATCAACAGCCGGAAAAAACGCAGCAGCCCCCGGTTCTTTTCCGCCAGGCGCCAGTCCAGCCAGCTGATCTCATTATCCTGGCAATAAGCATTATTGTTTCCCTGCTGGCTCCGGCCAAACTCATCACCCGCCGTGAACATGGGCGTTCCCTGGGAGAGAAAAAGAATCATGGCAAAAGTTTTTATACGCCTGACGCGCAATTTTCCGATCCCGGGATTGCCTGTTTCGCCCTCTACCCCACTGTTCCAGCTAATATTATGATTGTCGCCGTCCCGGTCATCCTCACCATTGCGTAAATTATGTTTACGATTATAGCTGACCAGATCATAAAGGGTAAAACCGTCATGGCTGGTGACAAAATTGATGCTGTTAAAAGGACGCTTGGAACTGGACTGATACAGATCGGAACTGCCGGCTAAACGGGTTGCCAGGGCTGAAATCGTGTCTCCATGACCGCACATGAAGGAACGGACATCGTCCCGAAAACGACCGTTCCACTCGGCCCAGCGCGGATGGGGGGAGAAACTGCCAACCTGGTAAAGACCGGCGGCGTCCCAGGCCTCGGCAATGATCTTGGTCCGGGCCAAAACCGGATCCTCGGCAATCTGTTCCACCATTGGCGGGTTACTGAGCACCTCACCTTTGGGGTCACGGCCCAGTATTGAGGCCAGATCAAAGCGAAAGCCGTCAACATGCATCTCAATCACCCAGTAGCGCAGACAATCCATAATGAAATTTCTCATTAAGGGATGGTTGCAGTTACAGGTATTGCCGCAGCCGGAAAAATTGAGGTATTCACGGGTCTGACTGTCAAGCAGATAGTAGATGGTGTTGTCAATACCGCGAAAATTATAAACCGGCCCGTCGGCTCCACCTTCCGCGGTATGATTAAAGACCACGTCCAGGATCACTTCAATTCCTGCCTTATGAAGCGCCTTGACCATCTCCTTGAATTCCCGGACCTGGTTGCCGTTCCTTCCTTTCACTGCATAGGCGGCCTTGGGGGCAAAAAAGGCCAGAGGACTGTAACCCCAGAAATTTTTGAGCCTTTCACCGGTCCGGGGATCGATCCGGACATTTTCATTCTCATCAAATTCAGTAACCGGCATCAACTCAACGGCTGTAATTCCCAGCTCCCGCAGATAGGGAATCTTTTCGATGATAGCCTCATAGGTGCCGGGATGTTTGACGTTGGAACTATCATGCCGGCTAAAGCCCCGCACATGCATTTCATAAATAATAGAATCCTGCAAAGGAATATTGAGGGGTCGGTCTCCCTCCCAGTCGAAATGATCACAGACAATGCAACCCCGGCGGCGGAAAAGACTGTCAGCATCCATGACGCCCCGCCTGATATATTTTGCTCCCCATTTCGTACAGCCTGTTACCGCCCTGACATAGGGATCAAGAAGGATATTATCGCCGGAGAAAAAAAGACCACTGACGGCAGGATCGTAGGGCCCGATCATACGGTAACCATAACGAAGATCAGGATTCATATCATGGACCAGGATATGCCATATATCACCGGTGCGGTTAATCTCCGGATCCAGAAAGATCTCAGCACATTTTGGTCCTTTGCCTGTTTTAAAAAGCAGCAGATTAACCTGCTCGGCATGCCGGGAAAAAATAGCAAAATTGATTCCTTCCGGCGTCGGCACGGCTCCCAGGGGCATCGGCGCTCCAGGGCTTGTCTTGAATGCTGCAGGCATTTCTCTTCCCATCAGCGGTCCCTCGGTCCAATACGAATCAATACAGTATCAGACAGGATTTATGTTGAATTTTGCAAATGTTTATCATACCCTGAAAGGAAAGATAATTGCAGGGAGATATGATCTATGAAAAATGAAGATTTCTATAATAAGACACCAATTTTCTTACAAATCGGCCTTCAGCTCAAAATTGAAATTGAAGGGGTCAGCATGCCGATGGAAAGTATTCTGGTTGGCGTGGATGGCAAATTTATCATCATCAGAACCCCTTCACCTTACCAGCTCATTGAACATAAACTGACCCGGGGTCGAGAATTTATTATTCGCTATATCTTTGACGGAACAGTCTTTGCGTTTCAGACAAAACTCTTTGAATCAATCATGCAGCCGGCACGTTTACTGTTCCTTGAATATCCCAAGATTATCCAGAAAAACGAACTCCGCGACCAGAAACGGTCAAAATGTTTTATTCCGACAAAAATCTTTCTGGCCGGTGAAGAGAACCGTGGCGTCCTGCTCGATATCACCATGGAAGGCTGTTTCTGCAAAATTTCAAAAAAAGAAAACAACAGGCTGATCTCTTTTAAAATCGACGAAGAGATCCAGCTCCTTTGTAAATTTCCCGGGATCAAGGGACAGGTTCAGATCTGCGGCATCGTCAAGAATCTACGCAAAAACAGGAAGGAGCTTGAACTGGGAATCAATTTTCATAATAATATTACTGCGGTTTCCAAAAAAATTATTTCCTGGTACATCTCCACAATCGAAAATTTTGTCAGTAATCAGAAAATGAAGTATCCCTGATGGGTGATATTGGATTTGGAATTTTTTTACGTGATCCGAAATCCGCATTCTCAAATCCAAAATCGCGATTAAGTGCCTACTCCACCAGTTTCTCGGCCAGTTCCGTTACGGCCATGGCATAGCGGTTCGAATTATTCCAGGCGGTAATGGCCTGAAAATTGGGATATCCCGCCACAAAACGCATCCCACCATTTTTTAATTCCAGACCGACAATGGTCACTTTTTTCCCGCCGGGAGACGGTGGCAGGCTGACCTTCTGGGTTGCGGCAACATCCTGCAAATCGACAAATCCCCTTCTCCCCTTGCTGTAGGCTTCCCGCAACTCTTCGCTCTTCAACTCAGCGCCGATTGCCCTGTAGATCGGCGCATCATAAACCCAGCCGAACCTGTGAAGATAATTAGCAATACTGGCCAGAATATCCGGAATGGAATGCCAGACATCGCGCTTGGCGTCACCGTCAAAATCTACGGCGTATTCACGAAAGCTGGAAGGAATAAACTGGGTCTGACCAAAAGCGCCGCCATAGGAACCCGTCACGCCCAGAGGATCGACATTGTTTTCCCGGCAAAGCAGGAGAAAATGAACAAGCTGCTGGCGATAAAATGTTCGTCTTCTGGGATAGGCGTCATACATGGTGTTTAAGGTCTGAAAGAGGTTGAAAGCGCCTTTATGCCGGCCGAACTTGGATTCAATGCCCCATATCGCAACCAGAATCTCCCTTTCAACACCAATTTCTTTTTCAATACGATCGAGGAGATCACTGTGTTCACGCAGTTGCGCCCTGCCTTCCCGTATCATGCCCGGGGTGATAAAGAGAGGGAAATACTTATAGTAGGGCTTGGCCTCCCACTGGGAGTCCATCAATTCAAGAACCCTCTTTTTAATGGTCACCCCTGAAAAAATCGCGTCAATTTCCTCCTGGGAATAGTGATAGCGCAGGCGCATTTCCTTGAAAAGACCCTGGTAGCGGCTGGACTGCACATCAATCACCTGACCGTCTTTGACTAGATCGGCGGCCTTGGGCTTGTCGTCGGCCGAACAGGCGGAAACAGGCAGAAAAACAAACAGAGAAAAAAGAACACAGGACAAACGAAGTCGAGGAAAAATCATAATAACTGTTCACCAGAGGCTAAAATCATTGGGGCAAATTCCATACAGTAAGAGTTTACCAGTGCCTTATATTTGTTCATTTGAGACTGCGTAGCATACTAGTGTTATTCAAACAGGCTCCAATGGGCAAAGATGAGGTGCTGGTGAACGCTTACCAAATCATAATTTAAAAGTCTCATCAAAGGCTTGAAGAAATTCGTCAAGCTGCTTTCCGGGCAATTGATTGATGCCGGCGGCGGCAGCCCGCCCTCCGCCGGTGGGAAAGCGGCGGCAAAGATCCACCGCACCTTTTTTTCTGACAAGAGGCGCCCGGACACTGACCAAAAATGTTCCGTCACCGTTGTCCACCAGCAGCGCATGGGCTTTTTCCGGCAATTCCCTGGCCTTTTCATTGGCAAAGACGCCTGCGGCCCGACGCGGCCAGGAGACGGCGGGAAATTGAAAAATCCGACCCGAGCCGCTCTCCCGCAGAGGCTTCTGACCACGGGCCAGAGCCATATCACTGTCAAAACCTTCCTTGAGTTGAATCAACACATCAGACTGGTGATAAAAATCAAGGGGATCTTTAAAAGGCTGCACGGCCTGGTACAGTTCCTGGGGAGACAAATGGAGATCCTCCACACTCTTGCCATAGCCATTGTAATTCATTAATTCACCGATCTCACGCAATTTTGCCAGCTCGCCGGAGGAAAGCGACAACCCGGCAGCGGCTGAATGGGCCGCATCATGGAGATTATCGCCAAAGGCCGCGACAACTGCCCAGGCCCGGTAACGACCGCCAAGAATTCCATCGACAATCAGTCCGGTGCAGACTTCTGGGTCGGGGTCAATATGCGTGGTCAGCAGATCGGAATCAGGAATATCTCCCGGGAAATGATGATCCACATAAAAAACCTGATTATCGCGCTCCAGCAGAGCCAGAAGCCCCTTCCGATTACGATCCAGGGAAATATCCAACACCGTGACATGAGATTCGCGGACTCCCGGGTCTGCGGCAAGCCGGTCAAGAAGCCGAATATCCCGCTTGACCCCGGAAATCAATCGGGAATCGCGGGGCTCGGCCAGACGCAGCTGGTGCAGGGCGCAGATGCCGTCTGCATCTCCATTAAAAACATCATAATAATTCACAGAGGAAGTAAGCAATTTTATGAAACCTCCGTCCTGTAAGAGTCAAAATTCGCTATCGCTTGCGCCAGACATTCCTTCATCTGCGGCACCCAGGCCAAAACCTAAACTTCTACCAAATCCAACAATTGAAAAAACAACGACGACCTGATCATCATCAGGGGTATGAGAGGCCATGATCTTCACGGCCCAGCAGTTTGGCTGATAAGTCAGGCCGATGGAACTTTCAACGGTTTGATTCTCCTCCAGGGATTGGATCAGATCGCCTTCCAGAAACAGGGTATCAGTCAACCGGGTCCTAAAACTTGCATTAAGTTCATCAATGTCCGAATACTTCTCATAACGATAATCAAGGGCAAAACTGTCTCCCCGGCTGCTGGTATATCTGTTCAAAAGATCATGACTGGTAACTCCCTCGCCATAGACATTATAGGTGGTCACATACTTTGTCTCCCATGAGGGCACCGGAAAGACATCCAGGGTAAAGGTGATATCGGAAAAGGGCTGATGCTCATCATCAGGCCCTTCCAGGTCGCGCCTCTCTTCTTTAATATCATAAAACTGTTCAACATTGAAGTAGCCGATATACCTGATAAAATCGTTTCCGTCATCCCCTGTTCCGCCAACCAGAAAATCATTTCTAATTTCATAGTTGACCTGATTTATGGAGTCTAATGTATCAACGCTGTCAAAATCGGGGTGATCCTGATCATCGCTAACTTCAAGGTATTCATAACTGATTTGCGGCCGAACAGCATGATCGAGCCAGCTGGCGGAACCAAGATGGAGACCAAACTCCCGGGCCACGGTAGTGCCGAGATTCACGTTGAAATCCCAGGCCGTTCGATCGGGACTCTTGTCGTCCGGCCAGTCAAGAGAGGAAGAACCATTATCCTCCACTTCATACATGGTATAATGAAAACCGGTGGAAACAGTACCCTCAAGAAGCCGACGACCAAAGGGTAAAGAAGAGACAAGACGCGGATTGACATCCAGCCGGTGAGCGCCAACGCCCTCTTCCCTCCAGAAATAGTCATATTGCGAGTCCCAGAGTAGACTGACAGGCGTGGCCGGGATATCCAGGCTGCCGTCAAAAAAAATTCGGGGCAAAGTCTGCAACTCCGTGTCCTGTCTGTCCTTATCGTGCAAATCATCGACACCAATAAACTCGCCGCCGAGAAAAACGGTGGGCCAGGTCTTGGCAAGCTGCAGCCTCGACTCCCGGAAAGGAACCGTCTGCTCCATAAAACCACGGTCAAACATCTTCTCAAAACGCTCCGTGCTTGCGTTAAAGCCGATAATGCTCTTATCGAACTCCTGCAGATAATCCCGATCGGACACCAGATCCAGATCAAGACGGGCAATCAATTCGTCACCAAAATCATGATCCATCATGCCCCGCAGCCAGTAACGGTTTTTCTCGGTGCGGAAATAACCGTCATCCTTAAAGTCATCATCGTGGTCATCTTTCAGTGTATCTTGCAGATAATTGGCGGCGAAAGCCCCTTTGGAACCGTAATCGGAAACATATCTGAACTCCAGGCCAGCCACCATCCCTCTTTTACTCATAAAACCAGGATACAGG
>JAGHCC010000159.1 GCA_021160685.1 Desulfobulbaceae bacterium
ACAGTAACATTTCCCCCTCACCCTAACCCTCCCGGAGTCTGCGCTTACCTCCCAGGGAGAGGGGATATCCGAGGAAGTCGAAAATTTACAATTATTAAATACGTTATTTAGGGCTGTCTCCCTCTCCCTGGGGAGAGGGCCGGGGTGAGGGGTGTTGTTACTTAGAAGCGTATGTAAAAAGGTGCCAATAACTTGGTCTGTAGAAACTTCTCAATAAGTGGTGGTAACTTATAGACAAAATCCCCCTCAATCCCCCTTTTTCAAAGGGGGAAGTAGTCTGTGCACCACCACTTATTGAATAGTTACACAAAAACATTTATTATTTGAAGGTGCAAAGCGCCTAAATAAAAAAATATCGGAGGTAGTTCTTGAAAAAACTTTTGCTCATTTTTAGTTTACTCTTTTTTGTTTTCACCGCAGAATCAACAGTTTTCGGTAAAACTTTTGTCACCATCGGCACAGGAGGTGTCACAGGCGTCTATTATCCCACTGGTGGTGCCATCAGCCGTATGGTCAATAAAAAATCAGATTATGGCATAAAGGCGACAGTGGAATCAACCTGTGGTTCGGTCTATAATATTAATGCTGTTTTAACCGGTGAATTGGAGTTTGGTGTCGCCCAGTCCGACAGACAGTATCAAGCCTATAACGGCCTTGCAGAGTGGTCACAACGCGGACCGCAAAAAGACCTGCGAGCTGTTTTCTCAATTTACCCTGAATCAATTACTCTCATCGTCTCAGAACGAAGTGGAGTGAAATCAGTTGCCGATCTCAAGGGAAAAAGAGTGAATGTCGGCAATCCCGGCTCCGGACAACTTCAGAATTCAAAAGATGTTCTCGCAGCCTATGGAATGTGTCTTGACAGTATCCATGCGGAGCAGGTTAAAGCCGTGGAAGCTCCCGGCCTCCTGCAGGACGAAAAAATTGATGCTTTTCTCTATACTGTCGGCCACCCAAACGGCAATATTAAAGAGGCGACGTCAGGCCGGATAAAAGTAAGAATTGTACCGATCAATGGCCCGGGAATAGACGATTTGCTCAAAAAGTATCCTTATTACGCCAAGGCTGTTATTCCTGCAAAATTTTATCCGAATGCGGTCAATGAGGATGATATCGAATCTGTCGGTGTGAAAGCAACATTTGTTACCTCGAAAAATCTTGATGACACAGTTGTTTATGCAATCACCAAGGAAGTGTTTGATAACCTCGAATCCTTTAAGAACTTGCACCCGGCCTATGCGGCGCTGACAAAGGAGAACATGCTTCAGGGGCTTTCTGTTCCCATTCACCAAGGTGCCTTGAAATATTACAAAGAGGCGGGCTTGGTACAATATATTAATCCTGAGCTGGTTCAATAAATTGCCCAAAAAATCTGAACAGTTACCGATTATTTTACTAACTTCTCCAAAAGTGGTGGCACATACGCAATCCAAATTTACTGGATCCCGGCTCAAAACATACCGGGATGACGTATTGATGAGGAGTTCCGATCGTCATCCCCGAATGTAGTTATCGGGGATCCAGGAGTTTGCCACCATTAGCTCTCGTTCCCACGCTCTGCGTGGGAACGTATCCGTGCTCTGCGCCTTGAAAGACGCAGGAGCGTCATAAACAAGTTCCCACGCAGAGCGTGGGAACCAGCAAAAAAGTTTTCTGTACAGACCTCGTGAAATTTAATCATTCGGTTAGTCTGAATGCCTATGTTTGTAGGAAAGCGACCCATAAGTGGATACTCCGATCCGTCATTCCGGCATGCAGTTAGCCGGAATCCAGGGGAATTAACTTGATTACTGGATTCCGGCTAACTGCATGCCGGAATGACGAGGACTAAATTGTCCAAATTTTAGCGGCTAATTATCTAAACGTTGACGAGGCCTGCTGTATGAGTTCTGTCATAAATAAACAATACGCGGAGGAACTGCTCCGTGCAGAAACCGGAGATATCCGCCGCCTGCGCAAGCACGAAAACCTCCTTGTTGCTTTTGTGGCAATTTCATGGGCATTGTTCCAGTTGGCCTTGGCAGGTTTTCTTGTTCTTGGCAGCACCCAGACAAGAGCAATCCATCTTTGTTTTGCTCTTACCCTCTTGTTTCTGCTTGACCCCTGCCTGAAACACCCCAAAAAAAATCTAGGGTTTCTATCTATAACCGACCGCATTCCGATAATGGATTATTGTTTCGCCATTGTCGCAGCTATGAGTGCTCTGTATATCGTTTTTGATTATGAGGGGTTGGCCATGCGGGCTGGAATGCCACTGACCCGCGATCTGGTCATCGGCGTGGTTCTTGTCCTTCTCCTGCTGGAGGCGACCCGCCGTGTCATCGGACCGGCCTTGCCGATTATTGCCATAGCATTTACATGCTATGCCTTTCTTGGCCCCCATATGCCGGATCTACTGGCATTTAAGGGGGTATCGCTGCGCAAATATCTGAGCAATATCACCCTTTCCACTGAGGGGATTTACGGAATTCCACTTGGTGTATCTGCATCGATTGTCTATTTGTTTGTCCTTTTAGGTTCTTTACTGGAAAAGGCGGGCGCCGGTCATTTTTTTACCGATGTGGCTCTGGCTTTTTTAGGCAAATACAAGGGCGGACCTGCCAAGGCAGCTGTGGTTGCCAGCGGTGCTACCGGGCTGGTTTCCGGCTCAAGCATTGCTAATATTGTCACCACCGGCCCGTTTACTATTCCGCTGATGAAAAAAATCGGCTATCCGGCGAAAAAAGCGGCAGCCATTGAAGTTGCCTCCAGTACCGACGGGCAACTTATGCCGCCAATCATGGGTGCGGCGGCATTCATTATCGCGGAATATGTCAATGTTCCGTATTTTGAGGTTGTCAAGGCTGCGGCAATACCTGCCTTTGTCTCCTATTTCGGCCTGTTTTGCATCACCCATCTTGAGGCCGACAAATTAGGGATAAGAGGCCTTTCTAAAAAAGATATTCCTCAGCTTAAGAAAACCCTTAAAAATGGCCTGCACTATCTCGTTCCCCTGGGGACGTTGTTGTACGAATTGGTTATCCTGCGTCATTCGCCGGAATTGGCAGCTTTCAGGGCAATCATGGTCTTGTTTGTGATTATTTTTTATCAGGAAATCAGGTTGTCGTCGCTGCAAAAAACAGGGTTGCTGCATGGCTGCAGGAAAGGGCTTGGCATTATAACCCATGGTTTGATCCAAGGCTCAAAGAACATGATGTCCGTTGCCCTGGCCTGTGCGGCCGCAGGGATTATTGTCGGGGTGGTCAATATGGGAATTGGCGGCATGATCACCATGATTGTCGAGAACCTGGCAATGGGCAATTTCTTCCTTTTGCTTGGCATTACCGCCCTGGCAAGTCTGCTTCTTGGCATGGGACTGCCGACAACTGCGACCTATATTGTCATGGCCTCATTGACCGCACCAATCATTGTCGAAGTTGGCGGTCTCTATGGCTTTGCCGTGCCGATTATGTCTGCCCATCTGTTCTGTTTTTATTTCGGTATCCTTGCCGATGACACTCCACCTGTTGGGCTTGCAGCCTACGCTGCATCTGCCATTGCCGATTCAGAACCTATCGCCACCGGCATTCAGGGTTTTTTGTATGATATAAGGACGTCAGTAATAGCATTTATGTTTGTTTTCAACCCTGAGCTGATCTTGCATAACATTCATAGCTGGCCCCATGCTCTGCTCATATTTGCCATGGCCCTGATTGGCATGTCCGCCTTTGAGTGCGCGGCTCAAGGCTGGTGTTTAACCAAAAACAAGCTCTATGAAATACCTTTCTTTTTGGCGGCCGCCTTTATTCTTTTTCATCCGGGAGCCGTTGCTTCACTCCTGAACTTCAGCCCTGATGTTAAGTATGCTTTTTTCCCACTGGGGATCCTTTTGTATGGGATGGTTGTATTCCTGCAAAGAAAGAGAGTAACTTCTCAATTAAGTGGTGGCAATTCAATGTCATTAACTTAAGGACTTCTCCGAAAAAATCCCCCTCAATCCCCCTTTTTCTAAGGGGGAGGTTGTCGGTATGCCACCACTTATTGAAGAAATCACGAAAGAGAGTGGCGGCTTAAGAGTAAAGTAAGCGTAACTGATCATCGGGTAGCATCACCTAAAGTTTGGGTAAACTCCCTCTCCCATGAATCTAACAACAGAACAACAAGATATCATCACCCACTCAGGCGGCCATGCCAAGGTCAGCGCTGTGGCTGGTTCCGGCAAAACAACCACCATGGTGTCCCGGGTGAAACACCTGCTCGAACAGGGCGTCGCGGCCAATCATCTGCTGATCCTGATGTTTAATAAATCCGCCCGCGATTCCTTTGCCATAAAGATGAAAGCCATCCTGGCCCCGGCCGGCCTGCCGTTTCCCGAAGTACGCACCTTTCATTCACTGGGCTTGCGTCTTATTAACAGCTTTACCAGGCGAGGGGCTCTGCCGGCCTACACCCTGAAAACAGAAGAATTTCTCATCGAAAAGCTTGCTAAAGAGAGTATACGGCAGATTCCGGACCAGCATGGCGGCGGTGAGGAATGGCTTGTCAAAGAGAACCTGGAGAGTTTTCTCACCTTCATTGACCTGGTCAAATCGGAGACCATGCCTGCGGCACAACTCTATGACAGTCTCAACCTTGATCATTGTTTTGAGTATTTCATTGAGGCATTTCTGCTCTTTGAAAAGATCCGGAAATCTCAAAAAATCCGCTTCTATGCCGACCTGATCTATGAGCCGGTCACAGCGATGCTCAACGACAAACAACTGGCAAACTGGGTTGCCGACCAAGTGGATCATATTATTGTTGATGAGTACCAGGATATCAATGAAGTCCAGCAGCAATTGCTCAAATTCATTGCCGGTAAACGGGCAAAAGTGATGGTGGTAGGCGATGAGGATCAATGCATTTATGAATGGCGGGGGGCCAAACCCGAGTATATTACGTATCGATTCCAGCATGATTTTCCAAAGGCGAAAACCTATACCCTTTCATACACCTTCCGCTACGGACACCGGCTTTCCCTTGCGGCAAACCACCTTATTACCAATAACAAAATGCGGGACAGGAAACTCTGTCTCTCTTTTTCCACGACCTTTGACAGCTTATTGAGTTGTTGTGAAGAGAAAGAACCACACCCGATCCTTGCCATCCTTAAAGAGTGGACGGATCAGGGGAATAAACTAACGGATGGCGCGGTGCTGGTCAGAATGTTTGCCATGAGTGTGCCGGTGGAACTTGCCCTGTTGGAGGCAGGTATTCCCTACCGCCTTCTGGGCCACGAAAATGTCTTTGAATGCCCGGAGATTAAATCCTTGATCGGCCACCTGAAACTCTGTTGCGGCAGCCTGGGAGACGATGGGCCGGAAACAACCATTGCCATCATTGAGGCAATGCTGACGAACCCGCATCTTGGCCTCAAGCGGGACAAAATATCTTTTCTTGCCCGGGAAATTGCCAGGATGCCGGAACAGGCTCCCCAGCGCATCCTCGCGCAAATTCACAGCTCACTGCCGCAATTTATCCAAACACAACTTAAAGATGCCGCGGAATTGTGGCATGAAATACAACAACTGCCTCCTTCTTCCAAGGCCCTGACCATCATGGATATGGTGGTCAGAAAAAGTAAGCTTTTAAGTTTTTACCGTAAAATCTCAACCCGGAGCGCCATTGCCGAAAACAGGATTAAAACCTGCCAGTCCTTTATGCGTTTTGCCAAGCGACTTGATCTGTCCGTGGGTTCTTTCCTTGAGAAAATTAATCATCTGCGCCGGACAGATACCGACCCGGAAGGGGACCATTTGCTGATTACCTCGATCCACCGGGCCAAGGGACTGGAATGGCCGTTAGTTGTCATTCCCGGTCTGGAGGAGGGTTCTTTTCCCTTACTGTCTGACGATAGCCAAACGGCCTTTGATAACCTGGAAGATGAACGGCGACTTTTTTATGTGGCCATGACCAGGGCCATCCGGAAAGTGGTGTTCATCCATCCACCGGACAAGAGATTAAACAAATACAAGAAGGCCGGTTCGGCCCGTTTTCCTTACACCTTTATTGAGAAGGCTCCACTGCCGGCCAGCCGTTTTCTTTATGAGACCAACCTGGAGCTCAGTGACAAACTGGGTTTGGCAATTCAGCAGGGCAAGACATCAGCGATGATAAATGCCAAAGATATCCACGTGGCCAATCGTTATCTCAAGGCCATTGACTCACCGCTTAAACCATTTAAAAAGCCGAAGAAGAAAAAGAAGCAACAGCGGAAAGCTGTGGGTTTTCTCGGAATAGATGAACTGGCCGAAGGGGTGATGGTCCGCCACCGCATCTTTGGTGCCGGTGTGGTGACAACAATTTTGGACCGTAAGGCAGGCAAGGTTAAGGTGCTGTTTGACGGGCGCGGCGAAAAGGTGTTGATGTCCGATATTGCTAAATTGACGCCAAGGTAACTGGGCGAAATGCTGAATGGAGAATTTTACAATTGATGAGCGGTGATGTGCGAGTAAAAACATGAAATACAATCCTGATATTCATCACCGCCGTTCCATTCGATTAAAAGGATATGATTATGCAAAGGCAGGATTATATTTCATCACCATTTGCACGCAAAAGCAATTGTGTTTATTCGGAGAAATTCAAAATGGGGAAATGATTTTGAATGATGCGGGAAAAATGGTTGAATACCAATGGCAGGAATTGATTTGTCGTTTTGATGACATTAAATTACATGAATTTATCGTCATGCCCAATCATTTTCATGGAATCATTGAATTCGTAGGGGTGCCCCTTGTGGGTACCAAAATAAGGAACAACCACCAAAAAATGGGCAACCACAAGGGATTGCCCCTACGGTTAGCGACGTAGTGGGAGCATTTAAATCATTATCTACCAACGATTACATTCGGAACGTGAAACAAAACAATTGGCGAACATTTGATAAAAAATTATGGCAACGTAATTATTACGAACACATCCTCCGTGATGAAAAATCCTATAACCAAATATCGGAATACATACAAAGCAATTCCCTGAAATGGCAGGATGATAAATACTATGTCTAACATCAATGTTTAATTCTCTAGAAATCCCCTTGAGCGGCAGGCACTTGATTGATGCAAGTGCCGGCACCGGCAAGACCTACACCATCTCGGCCCTGGTTCTCAGACTGCTGCTGGAAAGAGGTCTCTCCATCCGGGAGATTCTGGTGGTGACCTATACCATTGCCGCCACCGAGGATCTGCGGGTGCGGGTGCGGCAGATGATCAGGGAACTGCTTGATGCCATTTCCGAGGGGCAGAGCGAGGTTCCTTTGTTTCAAGGTTTGCTGGAGAGGATGGAGGATCGCAAACAGACCCGCTGCCGTCTGCTGGATGCGTTGCGTGATTTTGATGAGGCTGCCATTTTTACCATCCATGGTTTCTGTCAGCGGATGCTGCGGGAAAACTGCCTGGAGAGCGGCGCTCTTTTCGAGACCGAGCTGGTTGCCGATATTGGCGAACTTGAGGAGGAGATTGTCGAGGATTATTGGCGGCAACAGTCAGTGAAATTTGCGCCCGGGTTCAGAATCTTTTGCCGGAAATCATTTACTCCGGCCTCTCTTCTCCAGCTTTTCCGCCAGGGACGTGTCGGTCAGGGATTGACGCCGGATGCGGGCCAGCTTCCTGATGCAGATGTTCTTGTCAGCCTGGAAAAGGATTTTTCGCGGGTTTTTGACACGGTCAAAACAGAGTGGCCCGCAGCCCGTGATCAGGTCAGCGATCTGCTGCAACAGACTGAGGCCTTGAAGAAAAATTTTTACAAGAAAGAAAAGCTGCCCGAATGGTTGGAGGAGCTTGATCAGCTTTTTTTGATTGACCTCGGCTATCTTTCTCCTGACCTTGGCAAGAATTTTGTCAAGTTTACCACCGCAAGTCTTGAGAAAGCGGCCAAAAAAAATTATGAAGCTCCCCGACATCATTTTTTTGATCTCTGCCAAAGCCTTGAAGAGAGGCGGCAGGAATTGGCAGATGGTTACAACAGCTATCTATTGTCCTTGAAAGGCAATCTCTTTACTTACTGCCGGCTGGAACTGGTTAAACGCAAAGAGCAGCGCAATATCCTTGATTTTGACGATCTTCTTCATCAATTTAATGACGGGCTGCATGGGGCGGGCGGCGTTGCCCTGGCCAAAGCCGTGCGGGAAAAGTTCCCGGCTGCCCTGATTGATGAGTTCCAGGATACCGACCCGGTCCAGTATGATATTTTTACGTCCATCTACCGGCCTGATCCAGGCTGTCTTCTCTACCTGATCGGTGATCCGAAACAGGCCATTTACAGTTTCCGGGGTGCGGATATCTTTGCTTATCTCAAGGCTGTCAGGGATCTGGGCAAACCGTTCACTCTGGATGTCAATTATCGCTCCGAGCCGGGTCTGATTCAGGCCGTCAATACCCTTTTTGATCAACCCCATGATCCTTTTTATTATCCTGAAATTTCCTTTTCACCAGTTGATCCGTCACCTTTAGTAGAACAAAAACTGCTCGAAATTGACGGTGAAGAGTCCCTGGTTCTTTGGGTTGCCGACCGTTCCAGGACCGCCACAAAGGTGATCAAGGTTGATCCGGCCCGCGAGATAGTTTTAACGGCGGTGGCAGGGGAGATCAGTCGCCTGCTGACTCTTGGCCGGCAGGGCAGGGCCAGGATCGGCGATGATCCCCTGGGGCCAAATGATATTGCCATCCTGGTCAGGACGAATAAGGAGGCACGTCAGGCCAGGGATATTCTTGCGCGCCAGGGAATCGCCGCCGTGATTCAGTCGGACGAGGATCTTTTTTCGTCCAGCCAGGCGACGGAAATGCTCCGGGTGCTGGCCGCGGTGGTTGATTCTGCAAATGAAATGAAGATTAAAGCGGCCCTGGCAACCGATATCCTCGGCGGGGATTGCTCCTTGCTCTTTAATCTTAAGGAAGATGAAAAGTGGCAGCGTTGGCTTACTGCTTTCCGGGAATACCGGCGTATCTGGCTCAAGCGTGGATTTGCCCGGATGTTTCGCGCTCTGCTTGATCGGGAAGAGGTCCGGCCCCGCCTGCTGCGCAAAAGAGACGGCGAACGGCAACTCACAAATGTCCTTCATCTGGGCGAGGTGTTGCATCAGGCCTCCCTGGAACGGGAAACCTCCATGGCCGGCCTGTTGAAGTTTCTTGAAGAACATCTGCAGGACAACAGAAAAAATGAGGAATACGAACTGCGCCTGGAAAGTGACTCAGAGCTGGTGCGGATTATCACCATTCACAAGGCTAAAGGGCTGCAGTACCCCGTGGTTTTCTGCCCCTTCTGCTGGAGTGGTTCCCGCCTGACAAGATCTACTGTTTTTTCTTTTCATCTGCAGGATCAGGACAACCGCATCATGTTGGAACTGGGATCGGAGCAGTCGAAGATACATAAAGAGATGGCCATGCAGGAGGAGCTGGCCGAGAACCTGCGTCTTCTCTATGTGGCTTTGACCAGGGCCGTGCATCGTTGTTATCTGGCCTGGGGGCCGTTTTACGGGGCCGACAGTTCGGCCCTGTCGTGGCTCCTGCATCATCGGGATGGTGATGATTTCTGTGGTGTGGCAAAATGTTTTAAAAAATTGAGCGATGGGGAGATCATGGCGGATCTGGCGCCCCTTGTCGAAAAATCAGATGGCGCCATCTCCATTGAGGTCATGCCCGATGCCAGTGAAAATGTCAAAGAGGAAAAAATCAAGGAGGAGATAAAACTTTTTTTGCCTGAATTCACCGGTCGGATTGTGCGGGATTGGCGGATTACCAGTTTTTCAGGCTTAACTTCTTTAAGTTCAAGCCGCAGTCACGCGGTTGAGCTGCCGGATTATGATTTCAGCTCCCAGGAGGTTGGGCAAAAGGAGGAAGGTGAGGAAAAATCCATCTTTACCTTTCCGAAAGGGGCTGGGCCGGGCACCTTTCTCCATGATGTGCTTGAGCATCTTGATTTTACCGAGGTAGGCAATGAGCCGGATAAAATCGCCGCCTATGTTGAGGAGAAACTGGCAGCTTACGGTTTTGAGCTCACTTGGCGGGATGTGATTGTTCGCATGCTGGCTGATCTGGTTTCCACCCCGCTTCTTGACCATGTTCCCGCTTTGACCCTTGAAAGTGTGGGGCAGGGGCAGCGTCTCAATGAAATGGAGTTTTACTTTCCCTTGGCTGACAGCCATTCAGCCTCTATGCATCCCGTGCTTGCAAAAGTTCATTCTCTGCCTGCCGGTTTTTTAAAAGGTTTTATCGATCTGGTTTTTGAGGCGGATAACCGCTATTACCTGGTGGATTGGAAATCAAATTATCTGGGTGCGAAAATAGAGGATTATAACCAGGAGAGATTGCAGGAGGTCATGGAGCGGGAACAGTACATCCTGCAGTATCATCTCTACACCGTGGCCCTGCATCAGTACCTTGGTGCCCGTCTGCCCGAATACCGCTATGACTCTCATTTCGGCGGTGTTTTTTATCTCTTTTTGCGCGGCATAACGCCGGAGACCGGGGCTGACTTTGGAGTTTTTCATGACCGGCCGGAACGGGAAGAGATTGAGGCGTTGGGTTGTTATTTATGCGGGAAATGATATTTTTTTAGCCACGAAAACCACGAAAAACACAAAATAAATTCACATGTCAGACACCTCCTTCAGTCTCCTTGACCAACATTTTGCCGACTTCATGACCCGTCTTGCCGGACGGCATGATGAAGACTTGTTCATGGCCGCCCGACTTGTCAGCCACAAGACCGGTCAGGGCCATATCTGTCTTGATCTTGAGGAATACGCCGGCAGGACAGCTGAAATTGACGGCAGGATGATGTCATTCCCGGCGCTAGATCCGTGGCTGGAAAGTCTTGCGTTAAGCACGGTGGTCGGTCGGCCCGGAGAGGTTTTTCCCCTGATCCTTGACCCGCCTCTTCTCTATCTACAGCGCTTTTGGAAATATGAAAAGATCGTGGCGGAATTTATCAGGGAGAGAAGCGGTCTCCGGCTGGATTTACTTGACCGGGAACGGTTGCGGGACGGCCTGAACAGATTTTTCCCCAAAGAGAGTAATGGGGTGGATTGGCAGAAGGTAGCGGCATTATCGGCCTTGAGCAACCGCTTCTGTGTGATCAGCGGCGGACCCGGAACCGGCAAGACAACCACCGTGGCCAGAATTTTGGCTCTTTACATCGAACAGGGTGTTTCGAATGTCCTGTTGGCCGCGCCCACCGGCAAGGCTGCGGCCCGGCTGCGGCAGGCCATTTCAGGGGTCAAAAAAAATCTGGCCTGTGATGGGGCGGTCAGGGATAAAATACCGGAACAGGCCGTTACTGTCCATCGTCTGCTGGGCTGGGGCAGGCAGGGGTTTCGCTATCATGGTGATAATCCTTTGGCTGCGGATCTTGTCGTTATTGACGAGGCCTCCATGGTTGATCTGCCTTTGATGGCCGCTCTGATGTCTGCCTTGCCCAAGGGGTGTCGACTATTGCTCCTTGGCGACCGCAATCAGCTTTCTTCGGTCCAGCCCGGCGCTGTATTGGGGGACATCTGTCAGGATGGTGCCGCCGGGTTCAGTCTGGATTTTGTCAAATTATGCACTGATTTTGGCTGCAAATTAGGTCTGTCACCCACCCCGGGTCCTGGTCATCAAGACGGAATTGTCGAATTGGTCAAAAGTTATCGGTTCGGCCCGGACAGTGGGATTCACCGCTTGAGCTGCGCCGTGAATCAGGGTGAGGCGGATCTGGCCCTGGATATTTTGACAGATGAAAAAGGAGGGGATATCAGTTGGCACGACTATGGTTCTGCATCCGTCAGCCTGGAGTCGGTTCTGTCGGCTCATGTCCATTATTTTAAAGAATTGGCCTTAGTCTCCGAACCTGAAGAGGCCCTGGAGATGATGGGGAGTTTTGCTATTCTTTGCGGCCTTAGAAAAGGGCCCCTTGGTTCTCTGAATATCAATCAACTGGTTAGACGTAGTCTGCAGGGGGCGGATCAGGAAGATTTTTTCCATGGCCGACCCGTGATGGTGAGCCGCAATGATTACACGAAACAGCTCTATAACGGCGATACCGGTATCTGCCTGAGGGACAGAGAGAATGAGGGACAGTTGCGAGTTTTTTTCGAGGATGGAGACAGCATAAGAAAGATGCTGCCTCTTCGCCTGCCGACCCACGAGACGGTCTTTGCCATGACTGTGCATAAAAGCCAAGGCTCCGAGTTTGATCATCTTCTTCTTGTCTTGCCGGACAGGCCGTCAAGGGTCATGAGTCGAGAGCTTCTTTATACAGCTGTGACCAGGGCGAGAAAATCCGTTGAAATCATCGGCAGTCATGAGGCTTTCCGCCAGGCGGTTAACACGAGAATTGAACGGAAATCCGGTCTGGTGAAAAGG
>JAGHCC010000021.1 GCA_021160685.1 Desulfobulbaceae bacterium
ATTATTCCGGTTCATATGCTGGGAGCTCCGGCCCGCATTGAAGAAATTGTTGCCATTGGAGAGAAACATAATATTCCTGTCCTTGAGGATACGGCCCAGGCTGCCGGCTGCACACTGAATGGTAAATATCTCGGCACCTTTGGCCGTTGTGGAACCTTTTCCTTTGATCCGGTCAAAACCATGACCACTGGTGAAGGCGGCATGATCATCACCGATGATGAGAAACTGTGGCGTCAGATGTCAGAGTATCACGATCATGGTCACGATCATGTTGTGAATCCCGGTGCCCGGGGAGGGGAGGGCCGCAATTTTATTGGTTTCAATTACCGGATGATGGAGCTCCAGGGAGCTATCGGCCTGGCCCAGCTGGCTAAGCTTGATGACATGATTGTCAGCCAGAAAAAGCATAAAACAACTTTGAAAAAGGCGGCCGGAAAAATTCCTGGTGTGACCTTCAGGACGATTCTTGATGAAGAGGGCGACAGCGCTACATTTTTCGGATTTTTTCTGCCGGATGGAGAAAAGGCCGGCGCAGTCAATGAAATTTTGCGGCAAAATAATTGCGGAGCCATAGCCTTTGGTGAAAACACCTGGCATTTTTATCCTGCATGGGAGCATCTTGCCGCCGGATCAACCCTGAGCCGAAGCGGCTGGCCTTTTAAGGACCAGAATGGCAAAAGAAGGGTCATTTATGATCCAGCTGTGCTGCCGCAATCCGCAGCAATCATGGATCGTCTTCTGGTCTTTCAGGTTCCGATCAATCTGTCCGGAGAAAGACTGGCCGAAATGGTTGAGGCGTTGGAGAAGGCAGCTCAGCTGATGAGATAGATATCAAAGCGATTTTTTTTGCCTTTGATAATTAGCGAGGGGACAGGACCGAGATGGTCTGCAAGCTTGGGACGTTTGACCACCACCCTTTTTGTCGCCAGCGATAGACCCCACGCAAGCAGATCGCCGGAGTCCGGATCATTGCCGACAATGGCTCGCAGAAAACGCATCTCTTTTTTGACCAGGCTGCTTTTGCTCCGGTGCGGATACATCGGGTCCAGATAAACCACGTCGGGACGCTGATCTGGCGAAATGGGTGAGAAGTCCATGCAGTCCATATTGATCAGGGTCATCCTGTTGATGATCTGAGCGATATTGGCATCTTCAGTTCCACGGGATAAACCATCGGCCAGCAGGGCTGCGATAACCGGAGAACGTTCAAGAAGAAGGACCCTGCATCCCAGTGAAGCGAGGATAAAGGCATCTTTCCCCAGACCCGCTGTCCCGTCAAGCACAGCCGGCCTTGTTTTTTTCAGACCTATGGCCCTGGCAATAGCCTCGTTTCCGGAACCGCCGTGACGGAGTCGGTAGTTCATCGTATCCGACAGGAAATCAACAAAGACCGGACCGGGACCATGTCTTTCGGTCCGGCGGAGTTCGAGTCTTTGCTCGGTCAGCACCAGAAGATAGGGAGGATAGGGTGGAGAGCTGATCAGGGCAAGATTCAGTTCAAGCGCCAATTTTTCCGTCTCAACCTGCCTTTTTTTTGATTCGCAGAAAAGAGCGATTTTATTCATATGTATTTGTAAAGGGGCAAAGGATCAGAGGGTCAAAGGGACAGAGGGTAAAGTTGAAATTTTGTACCTGAAACCTCCGAGTGCAGTTGGTTAGATTCTTACATATTCAATATTTTCAATAAATTGTTAATTAGGTGGTAAGGGGCTGATAGTGATCCTGCGAGACTTTCAAGGCGGCAAAAGGGGCAAAACCCCTCTGAACCTTAGCCCCTTAGCCCCTTAGTTCCTTCAGCGTTTAACTTAAAACTTCCCCATGGATCTGCAACATAAATTAGACTCCAAAGTGGTGGCCATTATTCCGGCCCGTTATCATTCCAATCGTTTTGAAGGTAAACCGCTGGCGGAAATTTGCGGCAAGCCCATGATCCAGCACGTCTATGAACGGGCCATGTCCTCGCCACTGCTGTCAAGAGTTGCCGTAGCAACGGATGATGAGCGGATAGCCGATTGTGTTTACGCCTTTGGCGGTGAGGCGGTCATGACGAGTTCGGATCACGCCTCGGGCACGGACAGGCTGGCGGAGGCGGCAACGATTATGGATATCCCTGAACAGGATGTGGTGGTGAATATCCAGGGTGACCAGCCTTTGTTCCAGGTGGAGGTGGTGGAGCAGGTTGCCGTGCCACTTTTGCTTGACCCGGCCCTGACCATGTCCACCCTGATCTATAAAATCGTTCGCGAGGAAGAGATTGACGATCCGAATCATGTCAAAACCGTGTTTGACCGCAACGGTAATGCTCTTTATTTTTCCAGAGCTTCCATTCCCTTTCAGCGTGATCCGGAAAGCCCGCCCCCGCCGACTTATTATAAGCATCTTGGCTTTTATGCTTATCGGAAAGGCTTTCTGCTGACCTTTGTCAGTCTGCCGGAAGGCGAGTGGGAACGTTTTGAAAAGCTTGAACAACTCCGGGCGCTGGAATATGGTTATAAAATCAAAGTGGTGCTGACAAAGCATGATTCCATTGAAGTGGATACCCCTGAAGATTTGCGGCGGGTTGAGGAGTTTATAAAAAAATCAATAATTGTTCAGGTTGGTTAGGCTGTAGGCTAGTAACTTCAATAATGGAGGCATACCGACAACTTCCCCCTTTGAAAAGGGGGATTGAGGGGGATATGTTTATGGGTTGCCACCACTTATTGTGGTTACGTAGGCTAAAGGCTATTAGTTTTCGAAGTCGATCCCCCAGCCTATCGTCCTGAACAGTGACAAAAACACAAAGTTAAATATAGGTAAAAAAAATGAGAAAAAAAATAACGATTATAGGTGCGGGAAATGTTGGGGCCACGGCGGCCCACTGGGCGATGAGCCGGGGTTTGGCTGATGTTGTTCTTCTTGATGTTGTCGAGGGGATTCCCCAGGGCAAGGCTCTGGATCTGCTGCAGGCAGGTCCCGTGGACTCATTTTCCTGTTCCGTCACAGGATCAAATGATTTTGCCGATTCAGCCGGTTCCGATGTAGTGATTATCTGCGCCGGTTTGGCTAGAAAGCCGGGAATGTCCAGGGATGATCTTTTGGCAAAAAATGTCTCCATTGTCAAATCATGCGCGGAACAGGCGGCCAAACATTCACCGGATAGCGTGCTGATCGTTGTGACTAATCCCATTGATGCCATGGTTTATACGGCATTCAAAATCTCTGGATTTCCCAAGAACAGGGTGGTGGGCATGGCTGGAGTTTTGGACTCAGCCCGCTATCGGACCTTTCTGGCCATGGCTCTGGGTGTGGCGCCCAGGGATGTTAATGCAATGGTCATGGGCGTCCATGGGGATAACATGCTGCCTCTGGTTCGTCTTGCTAATGTGACCGGTGTGCCGGTCACGGATCTGCTGTCCGCCGAGGAACTCAAAGAAATTGTTCACCGTACTCAGCATGGCGGCGCGGAAATCGTCGGCCACCTGAAAACCGGTTCCGCCTTTTACACCCCGGGTCTTGCCGCTATTGAAATGGCTGAGGCGATTTTGACTGATAGTAAACGCGTCCTTCCCTGCGCCGCTTACTTGGAGGGTGAATTCGGAATTTCCGGATGTTTTCTCGGTGTGCCGGTAGTGCTGGGTTCCGGCGGTGTCGAGAAAATTATCGAGTTTACATTGACCGATGAAGAAAAAGAGGCCCTGGCAGTATCGCAAAAAGCTGTTCAGGGACAAATGGCGGCTACGGGACTGTAAAATCAATTACGAATGAGTAATTACGAATTACGAATGTTTGTGCGTGGATTATGGTGTTGAAGTGGAGATTGCGCAGTGTGGAGTCTAGAGATTTTTCTAATTAGACAACTTCCTCTATTCGTAATTTCTAATTCGTAATTATTAATTAATTTTTTTGGGATACTATGCATTTAGCCAATGACCGTGACCCGGTTGCGGTCAGCCTGAAAAGTCTTGACGCAATCAAGATCGGGCCGCTGGATCTTCTGTCCCGCCGGAACTTGGTGGAGAAGCTCATCGAGTTAATGTTGACCGGGCTGCCGCCAGGTCCCATGATTGCTTCGGCCGGTCTCGAAGAAGTCGCGAAATCAGTCAGCGCGGTTGATACAACTAATTTGAATGTCGTTGTTTTTGGCGGGGGCAGCGGTTTGTCAAATGTGATTGGTGGTGACAGCCGTAATTCTCTCTGGCACCGGACCCCTTTTCAGGGACTGAAAGAGGTTTTTCCCAGGACAAAGGCCATTGTCTGTGTCACCGATGATGGCGGCTCGACAGGGGAATTGCTGAAGGATTTGCCCATTATTGCCCTGGGTGATCTGCGCCATGTCCTTCTTTCCTCCATTCGCCGGATCAGGCTGAAAGACCAATACCAACTGAGTGACGAAGAGACCATCGTGGTGGCCAGGGTTCTGCACGGTCTCTTTAATACACGCTTTTCCCAGCGGCCGGAGTCTCTGCAAGATCTTCTCAGTGATCGAAAAATCCAGCTTGCCTCTCTGCCTGAAGAGATGGGGGTTGGTCTGCTGGAACTTCTGGAAAAAATTTTTTCTGATTTTCGGTTGTTTCGGCTGCTTGATCGTCCCCATTGTTTGGGAAACCTTCTTCTTGCCGCCGCCGTTTATCAACGTATTCCGGACGGATTGAAGGTTCCGGCAACAGCCCTTGTTGACGGAATCAAATGGCTGGCCGATTTGATCGGCGCAAATTCCGACGCTGTCCTGCCCTGTGTTGTCACCCCGGCCCATCTGAACATCCTTTACAGCAATGGCGTTCTTGTTTCAGGTGAAGATAAATCCAGCTCCGCTAGGCGAAACAGCCCGATTGACCGGGTTTTTGTCGCGTTTTCCTCCCAGGCCCATGTCCTGCCCGAGGTACTGAAAAGTATAGAACAGGCGGATATTATTGTTTTTGCTCCTGGCAGCCTGTACACCAGCATAATTCCGATTTTTCAGGTTCCGGAGCTTTCCGAAGCGGTGCGGCGAAACAGTAGCGCCCTGAAGATCCTGGTGGCCAATCTCTGGGTCCAGAAGGGTGAAACGGATTATGTCCATGATGATCCAAAAAGGCGGTTTTACGTCTCAGATTTGATCAAAGCTTATCATCGAAATATTCCCGGTGGTGTTGAAGATCTGTTTGAACAGGTTTTACTGCTCGGCCTTCAGGATATTCCTGGTAATATTCTGCAAAGTTACGCGGTTGAGGATAAAATGCCGATTTATCTTGACCGCGGCAAGGTCTGGGAGATGGGTTTTGCACCGGTTGAGGCGCCTATTTTTTCGGAAAAAGCTCTTCAGGATCGCAGGGTGCAGCATGATCCGGCATCTCTGGCAGTCGCGCTAAAAACAATATGGGCTGTGCGGGATCATATTCCCAGGGATGTTAAATCCTCACTTCCCTCTCCTGCGCAACTTCGTAAAGCCGTTGTAAGCTCTGACCGGCAGACGCCAAGTCAGAGACTTGCCGAATTGACGTTGAGACTGAAGGAGATTGACACCGACGGGCTTGATAAAGAAGTATTGGATATCTTCTGGCACCATCAGGATATCAAGATCGATCATCTGGCATTGATCAAAAGTATAAGGGTAATCCCTCTCCGTGACTGGCATCGCAGCCAGAAATGGGATAATGTCCTGTCTTATTATGATCCTGGGGACGGCAGTATTAACATTCGGCAGGATGTCCGTGTGGAGGAAGGAGTACGTCTGGAAACAGCGTTTCTTGTTGCCCTTGGCCAGTCATTGCTGGGTGACTATGCGGTGAAAAAAAAGATGCTGCCCATTGAGCATGACGGCCTGCCCGTCGGCACAATTTTCCAGCTGGTTCTCCGGAAAGAGGAGGAACGCTCCTGCTATCTTAACCCGAAGCAACTGGAAAAATATCTTTGCCTTGTCCGGATGAATCGTTCGGTGGATAACGACTTGCTTTATACGAGACTTGTCAGCGGCAGCGAGGGCTTTACTCCTCCTGGTATGTTGATGGGTTTGATGTATGCCTGGTATCTTGATAACCGGCTCGTGCCTCATATTGAATATAAGATGGCCATCATTCGTACGGACATTTCAAATCTTGTCCCGGAACAGGTGAAAATGTCTCATCGTCGTATCGATATTATCCGATTTTTCAGAAAAATCATTTTTCGCCATTCCTCATCTGCTTTTGAGGTCTCGGACCGAAATTCTCCCAAGTAGTCTGTTTGTAACCGGTTTAAACTCCTCTTTCGCTATCTGGCCAGAGAGTGGCATGGAGCTGGAGCTGGAGGCGCACCGGAAGATGATCATCACGGATCCACCGGGCCAGTAGAGGCGGCGCAATGCAGCTTGTCACTGGAGAAAACAGAACACTGGGACGTTTTCGTATGACCTGCAAATCCTGAATATCAAGGATATGAGTCTGGAGCATTTCCACGGCCCAGTCATAATCTTTTCGCGAACTGATCACGAATTTTATTTCATCCTCATGATTGAGAAGAGCCAGGTTGGACAACTCCATGTGCTCGCTCATGCCGCTGTCCGGACATTTCAGGTCCATGATCTTGATAACTCCGTCCGGAACATCCTTGATATTTCGGCTGCCGTTTGTTTCGAGTAGAACCGTTTTTTTCATCTCCAACAGCTGGTCCATTAATGGATAGATTCCATCCTGCAGGAGAGGTTCTCCGCCGGTTATTTCGACCAGAAAAACTGGATAACGTTTGACAAAATCCAGGATTTCAGAAATTTGCTGTTTGCGGCCTGCATCTTCGTAGGTGTATCTGGCGTCACAATAGGTACAGCGCAAATTGCAGTCTGAAAGCCTGATGAAGACGCAGGGGTAACCCGTATAGGATGATTCTCCCTGAATCGAATAAAAAAGTTCTGAAACCGTGAGGGCGGGATCAGGAACCATAATAGGTAACTCCGCTGTTTGGGGTTTCGCCTACGGTGACGCTGTAAAGTTTGTAACGATCGCTGCTTAGAGCGTCTTTGAGACTGTCAAAAATATAGACGGAGATGTTTTCCGAAGAGGGGTTTTTGTCCAGAAAGGCCGGATGCTCGTTGAGATTACGGTGGTCGAGGTCGTCCATCATTTTTTTGACCGAATTTTTAATGGTACGGAAATCAATACCCATGCCGAGTTTGTCCAGTTCAAAAGCCCGCACGGTGACCTCAACACTCCAGTTGTGACCATGGGGATTTTCGCAGTCCCCAGGGTAATCACGAAGATGATGACCGGCGGAAAAGTGAGTTTTTGTGAAAATATCAAACATATTGGTTTCTCCCTGATGTATTTTTTTGGCGATTCACTTAAATATGCATTATGGTAAAAGTCGATTCCGGAGCAAATTCGGATGACCGTTGATGGCTTGAGTTCTAATATTTTAGGCATTTTTCGGTAAACATACAACTTAAATTCTAAAGCCTTTTTTCCTGCTCTATTGCAGGTTAGGTATTATACGAGGAGAACTTCAATGGCTGTTGTCAAGCCCTTTCGCGGTCTGCGCTATAATCCGGAAAAGATTGAGCGTATGGAGGATATTGTCACCCCGCCTTATGATGTCATTGACGAGCAGGGTAGGGACTTTTATAAGAAAAATCCGTATAATATGATTCAGCTCGATTTGACAAAGTTTGCCGGGAACAATGTAACCGAGGAACGCTACCTGTCCGCGAAAAGAAAATTTGATCAGTGGCAGGCCGCGAGTATCCTCATTCAGGATCAATTTCCCGCTCTTTACCTTTATTTCATTGATTATACTCTTCCTTCTGGAAAAAAGTTTACCAGAAAAGGCTTTGTTAGCACAGTTGGCCTGGCCGAGTTTTCCGAGGGAATTGTCAAGCCCCACGAAATGACCTTCCGTTCCGTGACAACTGACCGGTTACGGCTTGTTGATACATGCCGGGCTCAGTTCAGCCAGGTTTTTTCTCTTTTTTCAGATGAGCAGGGTGAGGTCATGGCTGCCCTGGAAAAAAGCTGTCCGGATACACCGCTCTACTCGGTTGAAGACCAGGACGGCTGTGTGCATCGCCTCTGGCGGATTACGGATCCGGAAATCCTTGCTGAAGTTCAATCTTTTTTTCAGGACAAATCTCTCTATATTGCCGACGGTCACCATCGCTACACAACAGCCTTGCAGTTGCGTGAACTGCTGTGGGAGAGGGGTGAAACGCTTGAGGCCGACAGTCCCTTCAATCAGATCATGATGTATCTTTGTCCTATGGAGGATCCAGGTCTGTCGGTTCTGCCCACGCACAGGCTTGTTTTATATCCCGAAAAACTTTCCGTTTCAGATTTAATCGCCAGATTGAGCAGTAGTTTTCAGATAGAAGAGATTAAAAACGGCAGCCGGGAGATGCTCGTTGTGGAAGTGACAGGCCGGATGGATGAACATAAGGGTGGCGACCGTACTGTTTTCGGCCTCTATCATCCCAGGGAGGATCGCTGTTTCATGCTTACTCTGAAGGATGGCGCCATGGACAATATTAACGCGGATTTGCCCGACACCCTCAGAGAGCTTGACGTGGTGGCCTTGTCCGAACTTGTTCTGGATCGTCTTCTCGGTCTTGATCATGAACGCTGTGAGAAAGAGGACCTTGTTCATTATTATAGCGATCCGGATAATGCCCTTGATGTAGCTGTCAAGGGAGCAACCGGAACTGATTATAAGGAGCCTATTCTTTTTTTGATGAACAACACCCCGGTTTTTCAGGTTAAAAAAATTGCTGATCAGAATCTGATTATGCCCCATAAATCCACATATTTTTATCCGAAAATCCTCACCGGGTTACTGATCAACAAACTCGATGAATAGGAGTTTTTTTTAATTTTTGGTGATATCACCCTGTGGTTGATTACATGAATAGAAAGGCTGACAGGCCTGTGACCGAAGATTCCCTGTTTGACGGTCGGTTGCAATGTCGGCAGCATCTGAAGGGCTACCGTTTTTCCCTCGATGCTGTTTTGCTGGCCAACTTTTTCAAACCTGGATCTGCGGATAGGATTCTTGATCTTGGCACCGGCTGCGGTGTGATTTCTTTGATTCTTGCTTTCAAATGGCCCCGAGTTGATCTCACCGCCCTGGAGATTCAGGAGGGGCTTGCCAACCTGGCTTTGAAAAATGTAGAATTGAATCGCTTTCAGGAGCGGATCAAATTGATTCGAGGTGATTTACGCCGAATCAAAAAAATGTTTGCCCCGGGTTCCTTTGACTGGGTTGTCTGTAATCCTCCCTATGGCAAAATTGGTTCAGGACGGTTGAATTCAGTTGAAGAAACGGTCATTGCCAGGCATGAAACCCATGCCACGCTCGCAGATATTACCCGGGCTGTCACTTTTGCGCTTAGAACCAAGGGCAGGGCAGCTCTTATTTATCCCGCCAGTCGTGCCGCATCTCTCATCCAGCAATTAAAAATACATAATCTTGAACCGAAGAGGCTCCAGGTTGTTTACAGTTATCCGGGTTCCGCCGGCAAACTGGTAATGGTAGAAGTCATGAAGAGTGGTGGGGAAGAGTTGCAGATCGAAGTCCCGTTTTATGTTTACCGGAAACAGGGTGGAGAGTATTCAGAGGAGATGGGGGAATGTTATGAGACGGATTAGACGTTTTTAAGTAACAAAATTTTTAGCCCTATGCATAAATCCCGTGAAAACAGCAAGATAAACACAAATACTTCGTACACGTCATCCCGGCATGTTTTTAGCCGGGATCCAGAAACTTGCCACACACTCCATCCTGGATCGAAATCTGCGCTTATCTCCGGGTAAAAAC
>JAGHCC010000034.1 GCA_021160685.1 Desulfobulbaceae bacterium
GCCATTTGAAGGGGTCCTGCCCCAACTGTCACGTCGCTACCATGAAACCGGATCGGCAGCCGTTCGCGAAGACTTGGGCCGCTTCATGAATGAACAGACATGTCCCGCCTGCCAGGGTGCCAGACTGAAGCCGGAAGCGCTGGCCGTCCGCATCGGCCCATGGAACATTGCCGAGCTGACAGCACTCAGTATTGAAAAACTCGCTCAGGAACTGCCCGCAATCGATTTTTCCGCCCAGGAACAGATCATTGCCAGCCGAATTATCAAGGAAATCAAGGACCGCCTGTCTTTTTTGCTTGATGTCGGCCTTGGCTATCTCTCCCTGGAACGGACGGCTTCCACCCTTTCCGGCGGCGAGGCCCAGCGCATCCGTCTGGCGTCACAGATCGGCTCAAGACTGGCCGGGGTGCTCTACATCCTTGACGAACCAAGTATCGGTCTCCATCAACGTGACAATGAACGTCTGATCAGAACACTTGTCAACCTGCGGGATCTCGGCAACACCGTTATTGTCGTCGAGCATGACTCGGATACTATTCTGGCGGCCGATCATATTCTTGACATGGGGCCGGGGGCCGGCGTCCACGGCGGAAAAATCGTTTACAACGGCAGGATTGACGGATTGCTGAAAAATAAAAAATCACTGACCGGCGGCTATCTATCCGGCCGCCTGACCATTCCCGTGCCGGCCAAACGACGGAAGCCGGAGTCAAAATCAGCTCGGCTCACCATCCGCAAAGCCTGCGCTAACAACCTGAAAAAAATTACGGTAAAATTCCCGCTTGGCGTCATGACCTGCGTCACCGGGGTCTCGGGTTCAGGAAAAAGTTCTCTGGTGATTGAATGTCTCTTCAAAGGGGCAAAAATGTATTTTGATCGTCGTCGAAGCATGGTTGGAAATTTTGCCGGAATAGAAGGACTTGAACGGATTGACAAGGTCATTGATATTGACCAGAGCCCCATCGGCAGGACTCCACGCTCAAATCCAGCCACATACACCGGTGTCTTCACCCCTGTCAGGGAACTGTTATCCCGCCTGCCCGAGGCACGGGCCAGGGGATACAGGCCGGGACGCTTCAGTTTTAACCTCAGGGGCGGACGCTGCGACTCCTGTGATGGTGACGGGATGATCAGAATCGCCATGCATTTCCTGCCGGACATTTATGTCACCTGCGAGACCTGTGGCGGCAGACGATATAACCGGGAAACCCTTGAGATACGCTATCGAGGCAAAAACATTGCCGAAATACTGGCCATGAATGTGGAAGAAGCGTTGGAATTTTTCAAAAATATACCGCCGATCAAAAATCGGCTGCAGGCATTGGCCGATGTGGGACTCTCCTATATTTCCCTGGGACAATCATCCGTCACCCTGTCAGGCGGGGAGGCCCAGCGCATTAAGCTGGCCAGGGAGTTGCGCAAACGCAGCACGGGAAAAACACTCTATATCCTGGACGAGCCCACCACCGGCCTCCACCCGGCTGACATCAAACATCTATTGGAAGTTTTGCAACGGCTGGTGGACAATGGCAATACAGTGGTTATCATAGAGCATAATCTCGACGTCATCAAATCAGCAGATCATATTATTGATCTCGGTCCCGAGGGTGGCGAGGGTGGAGGACGGATTATTGCCACCGGCTCGCCGGAGAAGATCGTCAAAGTCAAAAAATCACATACGGGTCAATTTTTAAAAAAATCTTTTGATTTATTCCAGTTTTAATAATTCCGTGGTATGTTTCTTGATTCCGATGTGAAAATTTACACCTAACCCTTCAACTTCAATAACAAAAAAACGTCTGTTATACAGCGCCGGCATTGCCGGTTTCAATAAAAAAAAGGAAAAAATCATGTCTGAAGAAAACAATCAGCAAGCCAGCAGTGAATCGCCGATTTTTCGGCTGCAAAAACTTTATGTTAAAGACCTGTCGTTTGAAAACCCCAATGCCCCGGCGATCTTCCTGGAAAAACAGGAACCTAAGGTTGAGGTCAATCTCGGCTTGAAAAACAAAAAACTGGAAAATGATCACTGGGAAGTGACCCTTTCCATTACAGCCACGGTGACCAACGCTAATGGAGGCAACACCCTCTTTATCGCCGAGGTTGAACATTGCGGTGTTTTTGTCTTGAAAAACATCCCTGAAGAACACATGAACATGGTTCTGGCTGTTGATTCCCCGACCATGATGCTCCCCTTCACCCGCCAGATTATCAGCCAGGTCGCGGTGGACGGTGGTTTTATCCCCTTTCTCATTGAGCCGGTCAACTTCATGGCTCTCTTCCAGAATGCCAAGAAGAAAAAAGATGCGGAAGCAGCGAATTAATTTTTCAGGCAGTAAGGAACGTACATTAAATAAGTTATCCCCAAATTGTTGTCTTTTTTGCCGTCTTCTTCGTTGCTCGTCGCTTACATAACTCAGTTATGCGCCCTCCTCGCGCCTTGAATACGACAAAAAATCCGGCCAATTTGGGGCAACTTATTTAGTTCCCGTTCCTAAGCCAAAAAAAAAGCCCCGGCCAAAACGGCAGGGGCTTTTTTTGTTCCTGATAAAAGCGAACTAATATCAGATTCTGTCTACCACCAGCTTACAGTCCGGTCATTGGCAAAAATCATCCCGACGAGTACGTCGTAATTTGGATCGCCATCATAAAGTTTAAACTCACTGGCATCACGGTCCCGGCTCAAAATTCCAACGAGTGTTTTAACATCGTCGGTGGGCTCGGAACGATAAACATGCAGAATTTTCATTTTTTTCTCTTCGTCACTCATATCCAAGTCCCCTTATTATTCTGAACAGGCCGGTGGCGGCTCATTGGTTTGTTTAGGCAGGCCGTAAGGGATAATCTGATCCGCTTCACGCATCTTTTCGCCTAATTCTTCCAAGGTCAAAGGGGTCATTTCAACACCTTCAGGCGCTTTCTCGGCCACGGTGAAAACCTCACCTTCCATATCCACGATCCACTCCATGTTTTCCTTCATGTAGTCAGACAGAGGCGGATATTCCTCATACAAAAATACAGGGTAGGCATAATGATTTTCAACAGCCTGCCCAAGAGCGGACCGCACAGCATCACCATACATACGGTTCTGGATTAAAAAGAAAAGCTTTTTTGATTCCATTTGATCTCTCTCCTTATAAGACTAAGTACTGGCCGCACTCATCTAATACTGCGCCATGGTAAGACTGGGTTCTCATCTGTGTTGCGGTTAATCCCTTGGGGATATCCGCTGCCGTGTCGTATCCCTCACAAGTATAACTGTCAGCGCAGATAGCAAGGTTTTCGACATCGCACATATCGGCAAGGTCGATGAATTGAGGAGACTTGGTCAGATGGACTGACTTGTAGGTAAAAAAGACCATCATGGTTTTGCCGGCACGGACAGCTGCCCTGGCAACACCAACGACATGCCGCATATTCTGCGGGGACGTAACAAAAATACCTAATTTGTTCGGATCAGCAGACATTCGCTTCACCCTCCCTTTTAAAATTTCAAATTAAAATCATCCCTTTTTAACAAAAAAGCGGATAAAGCCGGAATCTTCCTTCTCACCCAGATACTCATGACCGGAACGTGAACACCAGCCGGGAATATCATTACGAGAGCCGGGATCCGTGCCCAGAATTTCCAGAACATCGCCACTGTTGATTTTGCCGATCTCTTTCTTGGTGCGAAGCAGAGGCATCGGGCAACTCAGGCCTTTGGCATCCAGGGTGTGGGC
>JAGHCC010000103.1 GCA_021160685.1 Desulfobulbaceae bacterium
TCCAACAACTCTCTAGCCGTACGGGAAACGGGAATTAACTGTTTCCGGATGGACTTGGGCAGCCCTTTCAACAAAAAGACCACCTTTTCATGCAGCAGGCCCGGCACAAGCCATTCAAAAAGCTCAGGTCGGACATGCTCCAGCAAATCCATGGGAATCAGGGCTGTTACACCGTCATCTTCACTGCCGGGAGAAAAAGAATAACTCAAGGTAAAAATCAATTCCCGATCCCGGATCGTTTCAGGAAAATCATCAAGCTGTTCCGAATCCGGAGGCTGATTGATAATATCCTCACGGGTCATGCGCAAAAAATCATCCCCGCTCTTTTTCTTGATCAGGTGGGCCAGGCTTGCCCTGTCCCGAATTCGGCCCAGCCGCTGATCATAAAAAGAAAACAGGACATAATCATCCACCAGGATATCCCGGCGCCTGACCCGGTCTTCCATGGCTTCAAGATCCCGTACCAATTTGCGGTTATGATCAAAAAAACCATAGTGGCGGCCGCCAAGCTCCCCTTGCACCAGAGCCGTCTGGATAAAAATTGTCCGGGCCTCGTCTGGGTCAATGCGGCCGTAATTCACCTTGCGGCCGGCCACAATGCACAGGCCGAAAAGGGTCACTTTTTCATAGGCGACAACCTGACCCCGTTTTTTTTCCCAGTGCGGAGACGAGTAACTGGAATGGCAGAGATCTCCGGCCAGAGGCTCCAGCCAGTCAACCTTAATCGGCGCCACACAACGACAATAGAGTTTGGAAGTCTCAACCAGTTCAGCCGCCATGATCCACTGGCCGCCCCGGTTGAATTGACCTGAGCCGGGAAAGATGGTCAGTTCCCGCTGCAGCCCGCCCTGGTAGAGATTGCCTTTCTTTTTCAGGCCGATATGACGCAAATTTCCGGCAAGAATGGACTGATGGACACCATCACTGCTTGCGGCCGTCCGGTTTGAAACAAAAGGGGGGATCGAAAACTTGCGTCGCTTTCCGGCTTGTTTCCCCACATCGGTCAGAATTGACCAGATCTGCTCATGAATATCCCGCCACTCCCGCATACGCAAAAAAGAAAGAAAATGATTTTTACAAAATTTTCTCAACTTCGCCTGGCTTTTGACCTTGGCAAAAGTAGCCTCATAGAGGTCCCAGAGACGGACAAAGGAAAGAAAATCAGACGATTCATCCAAAAAGCGCTGATGAGCCTCATCCGCCTTTTTTTCCTGATCCAGGGGCCGCACCCTGGGATCCTGGACACTCAGGGCCGCAGCAATGACACAGACCTCGCGTAGGGAATTTCGTTCCCGGGCCTCGATAATCATCCTGCTGATGCGGGGATCAAGGGGCAGGCGGGCCATGAGATGACCGTGCCGACTTAATGACTTTTTCCTGGTGAGGGCACCAAGTTCATCCAGCAGATTATAGCCATCCCGGATTGCCCGGATGGACGGAGGATCAACAAAGGGAAAATCCGCCGGATCACCGAGTTTCAAAAAAATCATACGCAGGATGACCTCGGCCAGGTTGGAACGCAACACCTCCGGCAGGGTGTATTGCGGCCGGTTGAGATAATCATCCGCAGCAAAAAGACGGATACAGATACCCGGCCCGATCCGGCCGCAGCGCCCGGCCCGCTGGTCACAGCTGGCCTGGGAAATCCTGGTGACCGGCAGCCTGGTGGTCCGCGCCCGGACATTATAACTTGATATGCGGGCCAGACCTGTATCCACTACATAACGAATCCCCGGCACCGTGATCGAGGTCTCGGCCACATTGGTGGTAACAACGATCTTCTGTCCTTTTGCCCTTTTAAAAATTCGATTCTGGTCCGGGCCGGACAGACGGCCAAACAGGGGAAGAACGGTTGGAGCGGCTTGAGAGCGGTGATATACATTCGCCTCTTCGGTTCGTATTCTTTTTTCCAGAATATCCACCGTCTCCCGGATGTCGCGTTCCGTGGGCATGAAAACCAGCATATCGCCCGGTCCTTCGTCCCGCCGCAGACCAAGCACCGCCCTCACTGCCCGGTCGATATACTCGACATCGGTCTCTCCGCCCTCTTCATCATCGTCCGCATAACGCATTTCAACCGGAAAGGCACGGCCGGAAACCTCGATGACCGGAGCATGACCAAAGCTTGCCGCGAATTTGGCCGTATCAATGGTGGCCGAGGTAATAATCAGCTTTAAATCCTCTCTTTTAAAGAGGATATGCTTCATCATGCCCAGAAGAAAATCGATATTCAGACTTCGTTCATGGGCCTCATCAATGATTATCGTATCATAGGCGCGCAGGAGACGATCATGCTGTGCCTCGGCAAGCAGTATGCCATCGGTCATGAATTTGATTCGGGTTCTTTGAGTGGTGCGGTCCTGAAAACGAATTTTATGGCCAACGATATCGCCTGCCGCGCCCAGCTCTTCCCTGACTCTGGCCGCAACCGAGGTTGCCGCTATACGTCTCGGCTGGGTACAGCCGATCAGCCTTTTCCTGCCCCGTCCGGCCTCAAGACACATCTTTGGCAGCTGGGTGGTCTTACCGCTTCCGGTATCACCGGCAATAACCACGACCTGATGGGCGCGAAGAGTTGCAATAATCTGTTCTTTCTCTGCCACAATCGGCAAAGATTCAGGGTAGGAAGGTTTAATCATGAAGAAATTATGGAGGGGGAAGATTGATGGAATTCAGATTATACAATTATCGGTATAAATTGGAGTTTGATTTTCATTTCGGCCACCATCACCTCTTTGAATCTCGAACGTCGAACCAGGAATGTTGAATGTTGAAGTACGGATGTTTCTATTAGACAAATTTTCCATCCTTCAACATTCGACATTCCTGGCGACCTCTGCGGTTCTTTTTAAAAAAATGGCCAATGTTAGAATCAACCAAAAAAATGAATGTGCTCCTTTTTCAAAACAAGCTGATCAACTCTGCTTCCAGAAATAATCCACACCCTTGTCGTGCACCTTGTTAATCGCCTCGGGAAAGGCCTCACATTCGGCCGCAAACACCTTGGTGGCAATATCATCCGGGGTATCTTCGTCATCAAGGGCGACACATTTCTGCACGACAATAGGTCCCTCGTCATACACCTCATTGGCAAAATGAACCGTGCAGCCACTCACCTTGACACCTCGCTCCTGGACAGCACGGTGAACCCGCATGCCATAATAACCTGCCCCGCAAAATGAAGGGATCAAAGAAGGATGGACATTCAGCACAGCTTTTTCCAGATGAGACGGGGGCTGATACAACTTCAAAAAACCGGCCAGCAGCACAAGTTCCACGTCATAATCGGCCAGGATAGCATTAATCGCCTTATTATCCCGGGCATGGAAGGCCGGATACCCATATTTTTCAGCCTTTTCCAGACCCAGCACGCCGGGAACATTGGAGATCACAACCCCGATTGAACCCTGCATGGTTCCGGCCTGAATCCTTTCATGAAAATTATCCAGGGTACGCCCCGTGCCGGATAACAAAACCGCCATCTTCATAATTTTCTCCTTTAAGTTTGGTTCAATTAGTTTTGTTGGTTGAACCGGTTTGATTGGTTAACAACAAATCAAACCAATTCAACTAATCTAACCAATCAAACCACTACTTAAAATGCTCATTTGAGTCCACATCCACCTTGTCAAGCCAGGCGGAAATGGCGGTGTCATACCTGCTGGTCAGGGCAAAAACCTTGGCGGCCAGCCGAAAGCGAGTCTTCAATGTCGTATTTCCGCTTTCTTTCATCTCGGCCAGGACCTGGGGATAATCAGCCGGATCGACAATCACGGTGACATCCTGAAAATTTTTAGCCGCAGCCCGCAGCATGGTGGGACCGCCGATATCGATATTTTCAATGGCGTTGGCCAGGGTGCAGTCCGGGTCTGCCGTGGTCTTATCAAAGGCATACAGATTAACGGCAATTAGATCAATCGGCTGCAGACCGTGTTCTTCCATCTGGGCCAGATGGTCGGGATTTGTCTTCTGTGCCAGAATACCGCCATGGACTTTGGGATGCAGGGTTTTTACCCGGCCGTCCAGCATCTCGGGAAAGCCGGTAAACTCGGAAACATCCTTCACCGTGATTCCACTCTCCCTCATCTTTTTCGCCGTGCCGCCGGTGGATAAAATCTCAACACCCAGACTTTCCAGCTCCTGGGCAAATCCTTCAATGCCGGCTTTATCTGTCAAACTAATTAACGCCCTTTCTATCTTTCTCATTTTTCTACTCCTTGAGTAACTTATAAATTAAATTAGCCGTCTTCGACGAAACTTCTCTGACAAGATGAACAAAATTTACAAGATATTTAGTAACTTCTCAATAAATGGCGGCACCCTGCAAACAAATCCCCCTCAATCCCCCTTTAATAAAGGGGGAGGTTGTCGGTAGGCCACCACTTATTGAGAAGTTACGATATTCCTTTACCCTGATGATCCTGTCAAAATAAAAATTCCTATACTATTTAAATTACTCTTTTCGTATAAAACTACGGATCTTCCGCCTGTCTCTTTTCCCCGGCCTTTTCACCGGAGCGGAAGGCCTGCTCTGGGCGAACAGACGCCGGGTTTGCCGTTGCTCATCCCTGGCCTGAACGCTTTCCGGGGATTCATCATACAGGGTTTGGGCCACTTTAGCCGGGCCGCGCTTTTCAGCAAGCTGCAAGACTGTAACGACAAACTCCTCTTCATTCCGGTGAATACGCACTTCATCGCCAATGGTAACGGATTTGGCTGATTTCACCCTGGCGCCGTTGAGATGCACCCGACCGCCGCTCACTGCCTTCGAGGCCATGGAGCGGGTTTTAAAAAAACGAGCCGCCCACAACCATTTGTCTATTCTTACCTTTTTTTCCGACAAAACTCCACCAATCAAAGATATAAACCGATCTCTAACTTACCATATTTAATCCGGTTCAGCCAACGGGATCAAAAGAGAATTCAGGTCGGAATTATGAATTTTTTTTTGTGTTCCCGGCTTTGTTATGGTTTATTGTATTTTTTTAGTAACTGTTCAGCAAAGTATCCGGGGTGAAAATCCCGGCATTTATTTTAAAAGTAACAAAAAAATTATATCATCATTCCGGCATGTCCTTAGCCGGAATCCAGAAACTAGCCACACACTCCATCCTGGATTCCCGCTAAAAACATGCGGGAATGACGTGAGAGAGAAGTGCCAATACATGAAGCTCAACACCATCGGAATCAAAGATATCAGGTATCCGGTCAAGATCAGAGAAAAATCAGGCCATCTTCAGGATACCGTGGCGGAAATAAGCCTACAGGTTTCCATGCCAAAGCGTTACCGGGAAACCAGTCTCTCCACCTTCCTGAACGTCCTGAACAAATACCAGGAGGACATGAGTGTCGCCATTTTCTCCAAACTGCTGCAGGAGGTAAAGGAGGGACTGCAAGCCGAATCCGCCCACATGGAAATGATCTTTCCCTATTTTCTGCAAAAAAAGGCACCCATTACCGCCACCGCCGGCCTCATGGAATATACCTGCAAATTTGCCGATGGAGTCGGCGCGGATGAAGACTTTATCCTTTCAATCTGGGTTCCAGGTACGACCCTGTGCCCCTGCTCAAAGGAAATCAGCGACTTCGGTGCTCATAACCAGCGGGCGGAAATTAATCTCAATGTCAAATTCAACGGCTTTATCTGGGTTGAAGATTTGATCTCCATGGTTGAAGCCAGCACATCCTGCGAAGTATTTTCACTCCTGAAACGGCCGGATGAAAAATTTGTGACGGAACAGGCCTATAAAAACCCGCTGTTTGTCGAGGATGTGGTCAGAAATGTTGCCGAATCAGCCCTGGCCCATCCTGACATTTCCTGGTTTTCCGTAGGAGTGGAAAGCTTTGAGTCCATCCACAAACACAGTGCCTATGCCTTTGTGGACAGTGATGATCTGCTGGAAGCTGGTGCTTCTGATAAATAAAGGCCATGATTCCTGATATACTCCTCAACATCAGAAGAAACCAGCGAAGCAACTGACTCTCCGGTTTGAACACGTCTTCTGATCTCAGTCGAGGAAATCGACACCGGCTCCATGGCAAGGCTATATATGTTTTCTCCTGTTTCCGCTGACCAGACTCCGGCCGCGCCCTCCCTATAGCCGGGAAACAACCTGCTGACCAGCTCAGCCATATTTCCGCCATCATGGGAAGGCCGGTCAATCACGACAATGGCGGTCAAATCAAGCAGATGATCCCACTCCTTCCAGCTGTTGATCTCGGCAAAGGCATCAAACCCGATTATAAAAAAAAACCGGGCCTCACCGGCGAAACGCTGCCGCAGTTCCCTCAGGGTATCAATACTGAAAGACAGGCCGGGCCGGTCTTCTTCAAGAAGGCATAATTCATAACGAGGAAAGGAGGCCAGGGCCAACTCGAGCATGGCGGCCCGTTCACTGAAAGAGGTAATACTGAAACCTGTCTTATGGGGAGGACGGGCGGCGGGAATAAAAAGCATCCGGTCAAGTTGCAGCCGGGGCAGGACTGTTTCGGCCACAGCCAGATGGCCCAGATGTACGGGATCAAAAGTGCCGCCCAGAAGACCGATACGTAATTCTCTCACAGAGCTCGCAGAGACACAGAGGTAAAACAAAAAAAATCTCTGTGAACTCTGTGCCTCCGTGAGAGATAAACTGTCATTATGTGCTGTAACATCAACTCCGGATCTGTCCATCACCATAGACGATGAACTTTTTGGTGGTCAACTCCTTTAAACCCATGGGGCCATAGGCATGCAGTTTGGTGGTGCTGATACCGATCTCAGCGCCCAGCCCATATTCACCGCCGTCACTGAACCGGGTCGAGGCATTGACCATGACCGAGGATGAATCCACCTCCCGCAGAAAACGCTGGGAATTGGTATAACTCTCGGTAATAATCGTCTCGGTGTGCTGGGAGCCGTATTTGACAATGTGGTCCATGGCCGCATCAAGATTCTCCACCACTTTAACAGCGAGGATCAATTCAAGAAATTCCTTTCCCCAGTCGTCCTCAACTGCGGCAGTAACCTCGGGTAAAATGGCCTTTGTCTCTGAACAACCGCGAACTTCCACGCCGGCGGCGGCAAGATCCTTGCCGACAAGGGGAAGAAATTTTTCGGCAATATCTACGTGCACAATCAGGGTTTCCAAAGCATTACAGACTCCGGGCCGCTGGGTTTTACTATTCATAACAATGGCCGTGGCCATGGCGGGATCGGCGCTGGCATCAACAAAGGCGTGACAGACACCTTTATAATGTTTCAACACCGGAATCCTGGAATTCTCGGCCACAAAACGAATCAATCCCTCGCCACCCCGAGGAATGATCAGATCAATCTCCTCCTCAAGGGTCAGCATGATGTTCACTGCCTCCCTGTCGGTAACAGGTATGACCTGGATGGCAGCCGGATCGATATTTTCTTCAGCAAGGGCCTGCTGGAGAACTTTGGCCAGGGCCAGGTTGGAATGAATGGCCTCGGAGCCTCCGCGCAGAACAATGGCATTGCCTGCCTTAAGGCAGAGAGCAGCGGCATCGACCGTCACATTGGGACGCGATTCATAAATCATGCCGATTACGCCGAGGGGAATACGCATCCTCCCCACCATGATCCCGGAAGGCCGTTTCACCATGTCACTAATCTCTCCCACAGGATCGGGCAGGGCCGCAACCTCCCGCAGGCCGTTCATCATGGACTGCATGACCTTGTCGGAAAGGGTCAGCCGGTCAAGCATGGCCGCAGCCAAGCCCTTTTCCCTGCCTGCCACAAGATCCTTTTCATTCTCCTTCTGAATAAAATCTCTCTTCTCTTCCAGGGCCAGGGCCATATTATGCAAAACCCTGTTCTTGCTCTGCGTGCTCAACGCCAGCATTCCATGGGCCGCCTTCCTGGCCTGTTTGGCCATGGATATGATTTGCTCTTTCATCATTTTTGATCCTTCTCGTGTCTTCCGACTTCCTACTTCTGTATTCTGACTCCTGACTCCTGACTCCTGACTCCTGACTCCTGACTCCTGACTTCCTAAATCAAAACCAGATTATCGCGATGAATAACCTCATCACTGTCCTTATAGCCGATAAGCTGCTCAATCTCACTGGTCTGCACCCCTTGAATCTTAGAGATCTCCAACGATGAATAATTCACAAGACCGGTAGCAATGGGGACCCCATCTGCATTACAGCACTGGATCGGCTCACCCACGCCAAACTCGCCATGCACCTCTAAAATGCCTGAAGGCAGCAGACTTTTACCATTTTTTACCAGGGCCCGGCAGGCGCCGGAGTCAAGAAAGAGTTTCCCTTTTGGCCGTAGCGTATAGGCGATCCAATGTTTGCGGCTTCCCATGATCTCCTGATGGGGCAGAAAAAAGGTGCCCACAGTCTCACCATCATAAAGCTGCTTGAAAATGGACTGTTGACGCCCGGAACCGATGAAAGAAAAACCACCGCCCGCAGCAACCATTTTAGCGGCTATAATCTTACTGCGCATCCCGCCGGTACCCAGGTTGGTATTACAGATATTTCCCGCCATGCCCTCGACTTCCTTATCAACCTCGATAACAGTATGAACGGGCCGGGCCTCGGGATTAGTGCAGGGATTGCCGGTATACAGACCATCAACATCGGTGAGGCAGAAAAAACCGTCCGCGTCACTCAGCTTGGTCATGATCGCCCCGAGGGTATCATTATCGCCGAAACGAAGTTCCTTGACGGAAACCGTATCATTTTCATTTAAAATGGGCAGAATTCCCCAGTCAAAAAGGGTTGACATGGTATTCCGCACATTAAGATAACGGTCACGATGGGACAGGTCATCATGGGTGAGCAGAACCTGGGCCACTTTAATTCCACGTAGTTCAAAAAGTTTTTCGTAGAAACGGATCAGATCGGCCTGGCCCACAGCAGCAGCAGCCTGTTTTTCCCGCAGAGAAAGCACAGGATTGGTCAGGCCCAACTTCTGCCGTCCAGCGGCCACTGCCCCGGAACTGACAAGGATGACCTGCAGTCCTCTTTGACGCAGGAAGGAAATTTCTTCGACAAGATTCTCCATAACCGTCTGGTTCAGGCCGGTACCCATGGTGAGAACAGCGCTGCCAACCTTGACGACCACGCGTTTCGCCTTCTCA
>JAGHCC010000027.1 GCA_021160685.1 Desulfobulbaceae bacterium
CTCCACGCCGTGGCCGAGGGGGAAACAGACGATTATGAAATCAAGGATGAGGCAAAGTTGCTGCGTATTGCCGCCGAGCTTGGAGTTGCCGTGGAGGGGAGGGCGGTTCTCGATGTTGCCAAGGATCTGGTCACGGTATTTTTCGACGATTTCAGCAGCAGAAAAGAGGGAATAGCCTTTCTGTGCCGTGTTCCTGAAAAGCGCAAAGAGGTGTGGAAAAATCTGGGCATAACTCCCAGGGGCGTTGATCGGGAAGTTGTTGAGATGATGCATCGCACCCACATGGGTTGCGACAATGATGCTCCCAACACCATGCTGCACTGCGCCCGCACCTGTCTGGCCGATGGCTGGGGCGGTTCCATGATCGCAACCGAGATATCTGATATTCTTTTCGGGACGCCGATGCCGATGAAATCCAAAGTTAATCTCGGCGTTTTAAAAGAAGATCAGGTCAATATTTTGGTCCACGGCCATAACCCGATTGTTTCGGAAAAGATTCTCGAGGCGGTGAATGATCCGGAGATGGTGGCCTTGGCCAAGGAAAAAGGAGCAGCGGGTATTAATCTGGTGGGTTTATGCTGTACGGGTAACGAGCTGATGATGCGCAAGGGGATTCCCATGGCGGGAAATCACCTGATGACCGAGCTGGCCATTATCACGGGCGCGGTTGAAATGATTATTGTGGATTATCAGTGCATCATGCCCAGTCTGGTTACCATTGGCAAATGTTACCATACAAAAATGATCACCACTGCCGACAAGGCGAAGTTTACCGGGGCTGAACATATTCGTTTTGCCATGGATAATGGTCGGGAGCAGGCCTGGAAAGTGGTAAAAATGGCCATAGAACGTTATGAGTTGCGGGATCAGAGCCGGGTGGATATTCCCGGTGAACCGGTTGATCTGATCAGCGGATTTTCCAATGAGGCCATTATTGGTGCCCTTGGCGGAACCTTGACGCCGCTGATTGATGCCATTAAGGCAGGCAAGATTCGCGGCGTGGTGGGTATTGTCGGCTGCAATAATCCGAAAATGAAGCATGACCACTGTAATGTTACCTTGGCCAGGGAGTTGATCAAAAAGGATATTCTTGTCCTGGCCACCGGTTGCGTGACCACGGCCCTTGGCAAGGCAGAGCTGTTGCTGCCCGAATCAATAGAACAGGCCGGCGATGGGCTTAAGGAAGTTTGCGGGGCTCTGGGAATACCGCCGGTTCTGCACATGGGGAGCTGCGTGGACAATGCCCGGATCCTTGAACTGTGCGCCTTGCTTGCCAATGAGCTTGGTGTTGATATCTCCGATCTTCCGGTGGGGGCCTCTTCGCCGGAGTGGTATTCTGAAAAGGCGGCGGCCATCGGCACCTACGCAGTTGCCTCCGGCATCTATACCCATCTTGGTTTACCGCCTAATATTCTGGGCTCCGAGGTGGTGACGGATCTTGCCTTAAAGGGATTTGATGATCTGCTCGGGGCCTGTTTCGTTGTTGAGCCGGACCCGGTCAAGGCAGCTGAGCTGCTGGACGAACGGATTAAGCTCCGGCGAAAGGGGCTTGGTCTGAGTGAATAAAAGTCTGGTCAACGCCACCTGCCCGGGATAACAGTCCGGCAGAAAGCGCATTGGTCACCGTCGAGATAAAAGGTCGGGATGGTATAACCCCTGCGCTCAATCAGCAGTTTTTTGCAGTTATGGCAATAGGTGTTATTGCCTTCATGGCCCGGAACATTGCCTACATAAACGTAACGGATTCCCTCGCCCATAGCCAGCTGCCTGAAGCGGGTGAGGGTGGAGATCGGGGTCGGCGCCAGCCGGTCAAGCCTGTATTGCGGGAAAAAACGGAGAAAGTGGAGGGGATGATCCGGGCCAAGGTTTGTCAGAATCCAGCCGCACATCCGTTTTACCATCTCCTCGTCATCTACATAACCCGGCACAACCAGATTGGTCATTTCAAAATGAATTTCCTGGTCGTGCAGGGTTTTAAAGGTGTTCAGCACCGGCTGCAGGCGGCCGCCGTTGAGTTTTTTGTAAATGGCGTCGCTGTAGGATTTCAGGTTGACATTGGCGCCGTCCAGCACCCGGCAGAGTTTTAGCAGCGGTTCCCGGTTAATATAACCGTTTGAAATCCACAGGTTGTCAATCTCCTCTTTTTTGGCCAGCCGGCCGATATCCAGCATGTATTCAAAAAAGGTGGTAGGTTCGGAATAGGTATAAGCGATGGCACTGGAACCGGACTTTTGGGCCGCGGTCACTGCCTCGGCCGGGAAGAGTTCAGTATGGCGGATTGCGTCTGGTCTGGTTTGGGAGATCTCCCAGTTCTGGCAGTTCAGACAGCGGAAATTGCAACCGGCAACGGCCAGGGAAAAGACCCGGCTCTGTGGTTTGAAATGAAAGAGGGGCTTTTTTTCAACCGGGTCAACGTGGACTGTGCAGGGATTGCCATAGGCCAGGCTGTACAGTGTGCCTCCCATGTTGGCCCTGGAACGGCAGACCCCGCGATCCCCCGGCGCCAGCTGGCAACGGTGGGGACAGAGTCCGCATCTCACCCGGTCATTTTCCAGTTTTTTGTAAAAAAAGGCCTCTTTATGCCATTTCCAGAGAGTTTTCGGCGCGTTTTTCCTGAAGATTGTCCCGCGAATATCAGTCGGGCCGCCAGTCTCATCGACAATCTTCAGGAAAAACGCGCCGAAAACTCTCTGGAAATGGCATAAAG
>JAGHCC010000108.1 GCA_021160685.1 Desulfobulbaceae bacterium
AGCAAATGTAAAAATATTACGAAAAACTCGGTCTGTAACTGTTCAGATGTGCTTCATATCGAAGTCTACGCTTATCTCGTTCATTTCGGAGTCTCCGCTTACCTGGGCTTTGAACGGTAAGCGAAGCGAAGCGTAGACTCCTCACTGGTGCTATTCGAAAAAACCAAAATGGGCGAAGATGGAGTGCAGCTGAAGAGTTACGTGTTTTTTACTTATGCCTTCCGACATAAGCCTGCAACCTGAACAGCTTAAAATCCCAAATAATCTATCACAGAGATGTTAATATAGCAATTCAGCAAAAAATGACAAACAATACATCCGACGATCCAGTGGGATCCATCAACATTTCAGCAGATAAACCGCTGGAGACAGCGGACCCCGAATACACGATTGAACCAAAAGAAAACAACGCCGAGCGACGCATCCTCAATAACGGCAGCTCTTCCAGATGGAAATGGCTTCTGCCTCTTTCTTTTTTGCTCTTCCTGTTCTATCTTGCCGCCGGCTATTTGGTCGTTCCCCTGTTGTGCCGGGCAACCCTCTCCAACAAGCTGGGCGTATACCTGAACCGACCGGTCACCGTGGGTGGCGCCAGCTTTAATCCCCTGACCCTCAACCTGACTCTACGCAACTCTATCATCGGCCCCCGGTTAAGCGATCCAGATGATCCCGTGGACCCTGTTCTCTCATTCAGTGAACTGGAGGCCAACATCGACATCTCCTCTCTGTTCAAAAGAAAACTCGTCTGCAGTCACTTCACGATAAACCAGCTCTTTTTCCACCTGGTTCGCAACCGTGATGACACCTACAATCTTGTCGAGATGATTAGCGATGTCAAAAAAAACAGTGAACGCTCCACTGTACCCTTCGGGTTTGCCCTGCAAAACATTAAAATTGAGGACAGCCGGATTCTTTTCTCCGACCGCCCCACTGAGAAAACCCATACCATTGAAAAAATCTCGCTTGCCCTGCCCGCACTGGCTACCCCTGATGGGGACGGAACAGAATCACCCTTTCTTCTTTCAGCCAAACAGAGCATTATGCCCAGATTCTCTGCCATAATCAACGGCAGCCCCGTCAACTTTACAGGTGAGACAAATACGACAACAGACGCCATAGAGGCCCGCTTCCATCTCATCCTGAACAGCATTGATCTGCCGCAATATTTATCCTACCTGCCGGGAGTGGACAATTTTACAATCAGCAAGGGGCAGGCGGATCTTGACCTTAATCTGGTCATGAGCCAGCCGGCCGACGGCGGTCTTGAAATGCGCATCGAAGGAAGCGGCCAATTCGCCGATGTCTGGATCCAGGACAGCGGCGGCCGAACCAGCCGTTTCCCCCAGACTACAATAAGTGGTTCATTTGCTCCCTTTAAGGGGCGTTACCGATTTCAACAAATCGAATGCCAGAGTCCTGAAATTCATCTGACAAGAGAAAAAAATGGCTCTTTTCTCTTTCCAGGACTGCCTTTCCCGAAAAAAAACAATGGTGCCCGGTCCGGCCTTCATATTGACCATCTTATTTTCAAGAACGGGAAGCTCTCCTTCATTGACCACTGCGTCAAAGGAGGATTCACTGAAACGGTTGACGGAATTGACATGCAACTGGACTTTTCGGAAGATAAGGAAGAGGGGACCTTTTCCATCAGCGGCCGAACTAAGGACGGCGCCACGATCTCCAGCCAGGGCCAATTGTCATTTTCGCCTTTGAAAATTGCGGGCCGGCTGGACATGGAGAATCTGCCCCTTCCTCCCTATAGCGTTTACCTGGCTTCCCATCTTCCACTGCCGCACAAAAAAGGCCCCGCAGATAAAATCAAGCTCTCCCAAGTGAAGCCTTTGCATGCGAGCAGGCTCATCCCTGCAATCACCTCCGGGACACTAACTGCCAAAGGCGCATTTCAATTCCCGGAATATTCTTTCAACGGTTTTGCGAAAATCAAAAATTTTGCAGCAAATGACAACTCCGGCCGGAAATTACTGAGATGGCGATTGGCAAATTCAGAAAACATCCAGCTGCGGCTTGAACCTTTTAGCCTTAAGACGCCATTGATTAATATTGACAGAGGATTTCTGAACTGGACCAGATCTGCGGATGAGCCGAATTTTACTGCCCGTTTAATTCATTCTTTCCCTAAAAACGGGAATCACATCAACATAGAGAAGATTCGCGTCAGCAACATCACCATCTCCTTTCATGACCGAACTATCTCACCTCATTTTGCCATAAATTTTATTCTTTCCGGGACCATGACCGATCTTGTCAGCCAGACAGACGGCAAGACGAAATTCTCTTTTCAGTGCCTGACCGATGACAAAGCGCCGTGTAACTTTGATGGCGAAACGTCTTTTTTTGCTGACAGGGATGTCACCCTGCATGCTGAAATCAAAGCGCAACCCGTGGTGCCGTTTATTCCCTATCTGGAAAAGTTGTTCAGCTATGGGATTCAGGGTGGAATTTTCGATCTGGACGCAGTCTACCGGCAAGAAAACGGCAAAATGAAGATGGATAGCAAAATTGTTGTCACCGGCTTCAAGGTCGGACGCCCACTGCGGAAAAACGCCAACCTTGACTTGACCAGAGCCCTGCTGCAGGACACAGCCGGCCAGATCCACCTGCGTCTTGCCGGTTCCGGTGACGCGGATGAGCTGTCCGGCCCATACAGCCTTCTTTCCAGGGGATTACAGAACCTGCGCCTTAAAACCGCTGTTTCACCTTTCTCTCTGCTTCCATCCCTGGAGGAAGGGGCGGAGACACCGGCGGATCATCTTCTGTTCCCCTTTGGCCAAGCCGGCTTGACAAAAAAGGCAGAAAAGCAGCTTATTGATCTGGCATCGATTCTCAAAAAACGACCGGAACTGACTATCAAAATCAAGGGCTTTGCCGACGATGCCAGTGATGGGCAGGTTCTTCTCGCCGGACTCCAAAAAGAAAATTTTCAAAAAAAAATGATGCGTGAAAGAAGGTCTCTGGAAAAAGCAGCCCGTACCTATGGCCAGGAAGAGATTCATCTTGCAGCGAAACCCTCTGCGGACGCGCAGGTAGAAAAACCGATTAGCGTCACAAAAAACGACCTGCTTGAACTTGCCCTTCTGCGGGCTACGCATGTACACGATTATTTACTTAGAAAGTTGAAGATAAACCCCCATTGCATTATCCTTGATGACATCGGTCTGGTGGTTCCGGGCTATTCAACGGGGCGTCCGGGCAGTCGGGTCGATTTCATTCTGAGCACAAAAAATAAACAGTAAATATGCTGAAACCACCATACAGCTCTTATAACCGCCTCTATGTCTATCATCTTGGCCTCACGGATATTTTGGAAATCGATGATCCTGACCTCATTGGCGTGTGGTTTGAGGGTGACACATCAGTGCTTTTTTTTCACCGGCCAAAGGATGAACTGGTCACTGAAATCTGCCGAAAAAAAGGCTGCAATATCATTTACCAGGCAGATCTTGATTATATTGACTGGGAGAGCGGCCAGGATATTTCGGCCTTTACGGTTGACGGTTTAACTGTGGCTCCGGTATGGGAGTCCGGTCCCGCTGACATTCATCTTGACCCAAGTATCATTTTCGGCAGCGGCTTTCACCCAACCACGCGTGCCTGTCTGCAGACTCTTCTGCAATACATAAAGACACCGGAAGTTGACATCCGTTCAATGCTGGATCTTGGAACCGGTACAGGACTGCTCTCAATTGCGGCGGCATGCCAGGGAGTCGGACGGGTTCTGGCTGTGGACAACAATCCCATGGCCTGCGAAGTCGCCAAAATGAATACGGCAAGAAACAAAGTTGACCGGCAGGTCACAGTCCAACAGCTTGACTTGCAACACAACCTGCCGGATACGGGAAACTTTGACATTGTCATTGCCAATCTCTACCAGGTGCTGCTGAAAGATCTTTTTCAAAACCCATCTTTCTGGCAAGCAAAATTCTATATTCTTTCAGGCTTTATCAGCTCAATGGAACCGGATCTTCTTGCCGCTCTCCCCCAGGAACGAATCAGATTTCTGGAACGGAAAAAAGCCGAAAATTGGTGCATCTGGGTTCTGATGACCCGGGATTAATGACTAGCCAAAATGTAAAATTTATCTCTCACAGAGGCACAGAGTGCGCAGAGAAAAAAGAATAATATCTGTGGTCTCCGTGCCTCTGCGAAAAAATTAAATAGATTACAAAAAATGAACAACCTGACGATCAACGATCTGTATTTCAGCGATGTAGCCACTAAACTCGATCATGCCCGCAACCTCAATGCTCTCTATGGGTCAGGATTAAAAAAGAATAAAAAACTGAGCGCCCAGCTTGAGCAACTCCAGGAACTCGCCATGGCCATGAGGGCTCAAATGGCCGGGATGGCCATGTTTCAGCGGTGCAGCCAATGCGGTAGCCGACCGGAGGGGGGCTGCTGCAGTCTTTACATGGCCAATGAAACCGATGCGATCCAGCTGCTCATCAATCTCCTTCTTGGCCAGGATGTCTCTTTTCAACGGGATGATGATTTTGAATGTTACTTTTTAGGTGAACAAGGCTGTTCACTCCTCTGCAAACCCTTCTTCTGCCTGAATTATAATTGCCTGGAGATCCTGGAAAGGGCCGAGTCTCATGAACTCAGGGCTCTGGAAAAGGCCACGGGAGCTTTGCTGCAGGCCCAGTATGGCGCTGAAATGCTGATTCTGGAATGGTTAAAAGTAACTTCTCAATAAGTAGTGGCAACCTGTAAACAAATCCCCCTCAATCCCCCTTTAATAAAGGGGGAGGTTGTCGGTATGCCACCACTTATTGAGAAGTTACGGTTAAAACAAAAAAACCGGTCTGAAACACTAAGCTTCAGACCGGTTTCTTCTCTTCTTTTTTCTCTCGAACTACTAAAGACCCAACCCAAAAGCATAGTTAAGCCAATACTTGGCCCAGACAACAGGATGTCCGTTGATGTCGGCAAGGATGGAAATCAGGGCCCAAACCCCAAACATCCCAACTCCACTTATGAGGAAATAAACGACAAGTTGGCCAAACCGGGTGGCAACATCGTTCAGAAAAGGATCATCATTCATTAATTTCTCAGGCGGCAGTTTAATTGTTCCAGCCATATCTATCCTCCAAATATCTTATTATCTCGTTCCGTTAATCTCACAGGCAACGCATGACCAAGGAACCATAGGGCTCCCTGGTCCATGGACAGCCGCAATTAATGATGTTCTTCCCACCCCGTGAACATGGCGATCATATGAGCCGTCGCTGTATGGCCCAAGGTAGCCAGGTAAGCATGAACAAACATAAATGTGACAAAAAAGTAAAACAAGAAGACATGGATGGTATCCACGATCTTTACTCCACCCATGAAATCAACTAAACCGCTAAACCGGGTGAGATCCCAGAGAAACAGGCCGGTGATCAGCTGCAGAGGCACCAGAATGAACATGAGCATGACATAGGCTTGCAGCTGCATGGCGTTAAATTTATTATCCGCTGTCATGTGATGCGGATTTTCATCACCAATGAAGATCCCGTAGCCATAAAACTGGGCCTGTTTAATTACCCTTGGAATGAAGGTATTAAGATCCGGATAGTAAATTCTGATCTTCCCGGTGATGAAATAATAAAAGAACCAGAGGAAATAATCAGCAATGACAATAAAACCAACCCAGTTATGCACCGTCACCGCTGCTTCAAAAGACATATAACCAAGATATTCTGCAAAACGAATCTGGAAACCGGTGATTATCAGTAAAACAAAACCCGCAGCATTGACCCAATGCCAGATACGAACCAGCAATGGATGGACATATTCCATATTTTCATGAGACATCATTTCTCCTCCCTTATCAGTGAGACTTTTCAGCCGCTTTTCTTCTGTCGCGGAGCGGCTGGGTAAATTGCCTGATGCTGAAATGCAACATCGCAACACCTATACCGCCAAGGATAAACAGGAGACCCGTCAGATCAAGAAAAAGAAACCTGGTGGCGCTCAGACTGAAGAAATTTTTGACATTGTAGCTGGCCGCCGCCTGGCCATCAACGGTGACGAGTCGAATACTACCGTCATCACCCCTCAACTCGATTTTGGCGTTGGCAAACAGGGCGGAGTTTGCGCCATGGCATATCTCGCAGTCTCTAATCGCCCCATCTGAATTAATTTTATGAACCAGCGGGTCTGAATCAGAGGTCAGTTCCGCCCGAATATCCGAGATAAAAGCACGTTCCCGGATATCCTCACTGAGCGTAAAGTACTCATCTGCACTGATGATGCCATCCTTATCCGCATCATACACATCTATGAAATCGCCGTCGATTTTAAGGCCCGCCTTGATTTCAGCACCGCTCAGGTAATGATCGGCATAGGAATTATAAAAACGGAAACGGACATGCTTTCCACCTTCCGGAGCATGGCAGACCGTACACTGAATCGAACTCAAATGCAGTTCCTTCTGAGGCAGCCAGTCATGGGAGTCGGTGGCAACATGGCAATTGCCGCAAAAACCGGACTGCAGGGTCGCCGCAGTCAGTCTTGAGGCAACCTGCTCAGGACCATGGTAAACATGGCAGTCATAACAGGTGATATCATTTTCGGCATGAACACTGTCAGCAAAGGCCGGAGCCGTCTCGTCATGACATTCGGCACAATCTGGATTTGCCAGATTGACTTCATGGGGCACATCGGCATCCCAGTCAAGCTCCTCGATGTCGCTGTGACAAGCGACACAAGATTCTTCATCAAAATTATGCGGTGAAGCATTAAATTTTTCTATATCGACAAACAGACCCGGGTTATGACCAGTGGACGCATCACGTTCCAGGGAGTCGTCGCTATGACATTCCATACACGAGTCATTGCTGACATCCGCAATACTCGGAGCCGGCAATACAAATGACATGAACATGGCCGAAAGGCCATATACCAAAAGTCTTTTTTTCTTCATACTTATTACTCCATCTCACTTTTTCATGAAGCCTGTTACAAAATTTCTTCTCAACCTCCACGGTCCCGGAGGATCGGCAACAGTTAACCCCTTTCTCTCACTACAAATCTCTCTCTTTTGTCAATTCTTTCTTCCTCCTCCCCCTAAGGCAAAATGACTTATAAATTATTCACTTTCTGAACCTTCATTCATTTTTAACAAATTTTACATAACACAAAATGGCTTGAGAGCAAATATCTTAATGCAAGTAAATGGAAAATAATTTCAGAAAAACTTCAGTTTTTTGCATGAAACAGTGACTCGGGCTACTCAATTTTCGTAAAAGTTCACCAGCACCTCATCTTCGTCCATTTAGGCCTTCTCGAATAACACCAGTATGCTTCGAAGGCCCAAATAAACGAATCTAAGGCACTGGTGAGCTTTTACACTCCGAGTTTCCCTAAGTTATATAACCCTTGGTGAACTATTACCAATTTTCAATCAATCCCATAGTAAGGCTTCTGTGAGTTTATGAACCCTTGCGGGGGTCTCATCGGGCCGACTCATGTAACAGCGAAGCGGTGTCGACCAGTACAATTCGCCGGCCTCTTTCGGATGTCTCGCCAAACTCTCTTACCGCCCCATCACCTCACCTTTTAAAGCCTGTGAACCACTATAGAACCTTTACCGCCGATCTTTCCGGCCGCCTCCACAATCTGCTTATGATGGGTAAAAAGAATCACCTGGGTTCTGGCTCCCAAGGAGGCGAGAATTTTCAAGGTGGCTGTGGCGCGGAGATCATCAAAATTGATCAAAATATCGTCAACGATAAACGGCATGGGCTCGCCTGCTTCAAGGCGGCGCTCCAGGGAAGCCAGCCTGAGAGCAAGATAGAGCTGATCCCTGGTCCCTGAGCTCATCCTTGTCACCTCCACCAGGGTTCTGTCAAGCCGCAAACCGGCAAGGAGCGGACGGCCACGGTCATCCTCTTCTGCCCGCAGTCCAGCAAAAGACCCCAGAGTCAATGCCTTGAAGTAACCGGAGGCGATTTCCAGAAGCGGGTCCTGATTTTCAAGACGATAACGCTCGATCTCCTGGCGCAGGACTCCGGCGCTGACCTTGAGCTGCACATAACGACCGGCGAGACGGCGTATCCGGGCCAGTACCTGCTCCGCTGCTTCGGCCAAATCCGCTGCTGCCCCACTCCCGTCCATCAGCTGCAGTTCTTTTTTCTTCTCACCTATATTCCGGGAAAGACGTTTAATACCGGGATCTATTTCCAGGGAGATCGCTCTTTTCAAGATTTCGATCTCTCCCGGCAGTTCATCCGGATTTACAGACTCAGCCTGGCCCTCAAGTTCTGCAAGGGTGAGTCCATCTGCGCTCCGGATTAACTGCTCCTCAATTTCAGCAAGGCGGGCCTTGAACTGCTGCAAATTCCCTGAAGCCTGTTCGGCCTCTTCAAGTTCATCATTTTTTTCGCAACCTGCCTGACGACGCAATGCAGCCATCTTCACTTCAAAACTTTTTTGGTCCGCCTCGACCTGCCGCACCTCTTCTTCGGCCTCATGGACCTCTTTGCTGTATTTTTCAAGCAGAGCCTGATTCTTTTTTGCCCGGCCAAGCAGGCCATGCAGTTCGGCAACCTGTTGCGCCAGTCGGCCGGACAACTCCTGGCTCGTTACTTTCAGGACACTCCCGACTTCCCTGCGGAAATCCTCTCCGTCACGTTGAATCCCTTCAATCCGGGCGCGAAAATCCTCCGCCTCTCTTAATTTATCAAAACAGGTCTGCAGATCTTCGACAATTTCATTCGCCTCGCCGGACGCAATTTCCCGCTCAAACCCCAATACGGAAAGCGCTTCCTGCCACTGATTCCGCCAATTTTGCAGGTCCTCCTCTGCCGTCTGGAGATCATGACGGTCATTTCCAAGCCTGGCACCGACCTCGCGCTCTTTCCCGACCAATTGCTCACGCTCCGCTTTTACCCTGCTTAACCGGTCGAGTACGATATCGGCAAAAGTCAGAACAGGTCCAAGTTCATCACCTGGAAACTCTTTTGATTCTCCAACTTCTTTCAATCGATCAATCAGGATTTTCCGCAAATCCTGTCTTGCCGCCTGAACAGCCTGAATTTCCTCCTCAATTTTACCTATGCTTCCGGCCTCAAAACGAACCTTCTCCATCCCCTGAAGCCAGGCCCCCATCTCTTTGGGCGGCAAAGAACTGATCCCGCAGGGCTGCCAGACTTCATCCCATTCCTTTGCCAGAGCTGCGGAACTGTCCTGCAACTTTTTTTTCTGACTAATCAGCTCTTCCAGACTCTCACGCTCCATTTTCAACTTTGCCTGCAATGTGGCAAATTGGTGCACCCGGTCGGCTTCCCTGCGCAATCGGTCGGAGACTTCATCCGCCCTTTTCACATTCTTCTCAAAGGCATCCGGCAGGGACAAATCCTGATGATACGACCGGCTCTCAACGCTCACATCCTCCCCGGCCAGCCATTGGCGGCGCAAAAGATCCCAACCCTGATCCCGGATTTGACGCCTCTGGCCCAACTCCTCTTCCGTAACCACCTCGTCTCCATAGTGCAGCTCATTGATTCCGGCAGAGGTGCGGCTCAGACTTTCCCTGATCTTGACAATTTCCCTGGAAACTTCACCATGACGGCTGGCGTCATCCTGAAAACCCTTTTCAAAACGGTTCACTGTCTCGGGCAACGGCAAAGGAAGCAAGACAAGCCCGGCAAGGTCACCCGGCCAGAGCCCCAGTCGTTTCAAATCCTGTCCACAGTGTTCCCGCAAGTCGGCCGTATTTCTCAATTTTTCTCTTATCCGTTCATCATATCCGGACCGTTCGGCAAGCTTAACGGCCTGGAGCAGATCTGCGGTATTGATCATATCGGCTGATTGAGACAGGCTCCGGCGGACATCTTCAAGTTCCTGCTTATTCTGACGATACTGTATCTCTGCCTGTCTGGAGCGCTGCAAAAAAGCTTCATGTTTGGCAGCCAGAATCTGAATGAGCTTTTTCCTGCCCAAAAGGGGACGCAGGGTTTCTACCTGCTCCAGGGGCAAATCCGACCGGATCTGTTTCAACAGGCCGGCCCCATCTTTCCGGCAACTCATCCGCCTCCCGTCAAGGCGGGGAAGATCTTTCAATCCCTTCCGGTACTCTCCCAGCCTCTGGTACAACTCCTCAATCAGCTCACCCTGATCGAGAATTGACTGATCACAGGAAATATTCCGCTCTTTTTCCCGCACCTCGTTAAGACGATTCACCGCCCGCTCATACTGACGAACAGCTGTATAAAGATGTTGCTCAACCTTTTTTCTAATGTCGGCAAAATCCTTTGGCAGAACAGGAGCCACTTTTTCAAGCTCATCAATTTCGGCCAGAAAATCTCTCCGCTGCACCAGTTGCGGCAAAGTTCGCTGCAACCGCTCAAAACGACGCAGCTCTTTATCCTTTGCCCTCCTCGCTCGTTCCATCCCGGTAAGATCATCTTCCGCCTTTTGTAATTCCAGACTGAGCTCCTGCCACTTGCTGCTGGAAAGGGTCGCTTCCCGGATCTTTTTCTGCAACTCCTTGTATCTTGAAACAGCCTTGTTGATTTCCTGCTTTGAGCCGCGAGCCTTAAACAACGAATCCGCTTCATCATCAAGAGACTCCAGCACTTTTCTAAGCGACAAGATGCCTGCTCCGGCCGAAAACAGGGCCTGGCCAACCTCTCCCTTCTGAGCCAGAATTTCCCTGCCGCCCTGAACAAGATCTTCATGATCAATACCGTAAAGAGACTCAAAAACGGCCAGCTCAATGGAGTGAAGAAAGGAATTAAGAACGCTTGCGGGCAAAGGTTTTCCATCAAGATCAAGCAGATCCCCCTTTCGCTTCTTCCTCCGCACAAAACAAATCTCCCCGGCAGTCGGGCTTTGCAGGCAGCCCCCCACGAGCAATTTGGCGCTGGGATGGAGAAAGTTATCGCTTGTCCGTTCCGGAAAACCGTACAGCAGGGCTTTGAGTCCCCTGAGGGCGCTGCTTTTTCCAGCCTCATTGGTGCCATAAATAATATGCAGACCCGGACCATCTCCCGCAAAGATCAGGCTTTGATCAGTGAACGGACCAAATGCTGTGAGTTCCAGTTTCTTGATTCTCAAGAATTTTCTCCATGTCGAATCAATCTGGCCAGCAGAAGCTCCCTGACCTGGTTGCGTAAAATCCCGACTTCTTCCTCCCCTTCCGGCAACAGAGAAAAATCAGCTCCGGCAAGGACTGCCGGCAGTTTACTTTTCAGACTGCTGATCTCCGGCGCAAGCTCCAGCAAACCATCGGCATCAAACTCACAGTGCTCCACCCCCCGCAGCAGAGCGACCAAAGGACTTTCCTTACCCAGAGCCTTTGCAAAGCAAACTTTGCGGGTGGTTTTAAAAAGAATCTTTTCCAGCCACATTGAGCCAAGCCCAGCGGCAATTTCCCGAAACTCTTCCGTCAACCTTTCGCTCTCCTCAAAAAGCCTGGAATGGACGGGACACTCTCCCCTCAACTCCAACCGTACCGCCAGGGTCTTTCCTGAAGCCAGACCCTGTTCCGCCTCAAGTGCTTGCCCGACCCGGACTGACACCTGATCAAGGGTCTCACAGCCGGCCAGATCGACCCGGCAAAGGGACCAGCGCAGGACATCGAGATCCCGGTGCTCCACATCAAGAACCTGACCGTTATCCACGGTCACAAGCGTTGCCCCTTTGGCTCCGGTTTCCCGGATATGCCTCCCCTGGATATTGCCGGGGAATACAATCCAGGGATCCCGGTTCACCACCTCCCGTTTGTGAATGTGGCCAAGGGCCCAATAGTCGTAGCCCTTTGCCAGTAGATCATCCACAGAACAGGGGGCATAGGGTTCATGCCCCTCCCTGCCGGTGAGAGCAGTATGCAGCAGCCCGATATTAAAATAATGGGGATCATGCCTCGGATACTTTTCCGCCAAATTTTCCGTTACCGCCCTTGTCTGGTAACTCCGGCCATGGATTGCGACCCCCAGATCATCAAGAAACAGAGACTCAACACTTTTAGCAGACAGCATCCTGACATTTTCAGGCAGGCGCAGCTCTCTGGTGATCCGGCTTGCCGCATCATGGTTGCCGGAAACCATGAACACCTTTATCCCCTTGCGGCTGAGCCGGGAAATTCGATTGATGAAAAAAAGGCCGGCATTAAAATCCTTCCAGTTTCCATCAAACAGGTCGCCGGACAACAAAACAAATTTGACATCCTCTTCAATGGCCAGATTGATCAGGTTTTCAAAAGCCCTTCTGGTTGCGCCGCGAATCTCGTCAAGCGGGGCATCTTCATACCCCTCCAGTCCCAGGAGCGGGCTGTCCAGATGAAGATCCGCTGCGTGCAGAAAACGAAACATGTGTCCCTCTCTACTCTACTTTCTCAGTTTAATAACCATCTCAAAATATAGATAAATTTATACT